>JAEUUQ010000004.1 GCA_016787505.1 Saprospiraceae bacterium
CAATACGATTTCGAGGTGAAAGCCGTCGGAGGCCAGGCAACCCTTGTCGTCTTCTACGATGATCCTTACGTCCATGCTGTTCGTCGCCACAAAATCTGTGGTGGCGGTTCCGGTATTGATGAATTCGGGCAGCCACTGGTATGTTTGTATCTGCCCCACGGTTTGGGCTTGCAGGCTTACAGGGGTATTGGGGCGCATTTCGAGGTAGTCGATGCCTAGCGACACGCCCATGGTGTCGGGGGTTTCTATTATTACTTCAAATTGCTGTAAACAGCCCAGGTCGTCGAGTACGGCTACGTTGTAAGTGCCGTACGAAAGCTTGTCGAAATGGGGCGACAGGCTGTAGGTCTGGCCGCCGTCGATGGAAAAGATCATCGGCCGGTCGGGGTTTTCGGCTACGATGGTGATTTCTCCGTAATCGCCGGGGCAAAACGGCTGTTCTACTTCCAGCGAGATTCCGGGGCCTTCGGGCAGGGGTGCTTCGATTTGCAATACCGACGAGCAACCCAGCGGGTCGGTGACGGTCACGGCGAACGTGCCGCCGGTGGCCGTGGCGAATATCGGGCCGATAAGTCCGGTTTCCCAGGTGTATTGAAAATCGGGCGGATAAATGTAGATGCGCGAGCTGTCGCAGCTTTCTTCAATAAGGTATTCTACTTCGGGCGGCTCGCTGCCGCTGATCATTACTTCTTGCTGAATGGCGCAGCCAAAAGGATCGGTACCAGTGACGGCGTACGTGCCGATTTGACCGGTTTGGAAATCGGGAATAAAAGTTTGTCCCAACACATTGCCTTGCGGGTCTTGCCATTTTATGGTTACAAAAGCCGTATCGTTATTTACACCCAAAAATAAAGTATCGCCCAGGCAGGGGGTATTAACAGCAATATCAAGCAGGGGCGGAGTGTGAACTTCAAGGAGCAGCGTATCGGTATCCTCGCAGCCTTCGGCGTTGAAGGCGTGCAGAATGTAAAGTCCGGCGTCGGTTGCCTGCGCTGCCGGTATCGTCACCAGTGAATCATTGATGACCGCACCGCCCGCTTTTTCCCAAAAATGTCCTGCGCCGCCGCTACCGGCCAGGGTCACTGACTCCTGATCGCATATGGAAATATCCGGCCCCGCCTGGGCAAAATCGGGATTTTGCACCCATACGGAATCCTGCAAAATGCAACAATCATCGCTAAAAGTGAGGTAATACATGCCCAGGTTGGCGGGTGTTAACGGCAGGGCGGCGTTGGCAATCGTGGCTGCCACGCCGCCCGCATTTGACCATTGCGCTTGCGCCGGTCCCATCAGGCAGTTGGCCGGCACATTGGCAAACAAATAAAGGCTATCGTTTTGACAATCGATGTCAATACCAAAAGTAAGCGGACACAAACTCTGTGTCTGTATGCACAAAATATGAGTGGAAAATTCCGTAGAGGAAGTATTGGGGTCGCTGAAAACGCTGTATTCCACCCGCCAGCCGATAGCGCAAAAGGGCAGTTTTCCGCTGAGGCGGCCTACGCCGGTGAGGGTTTGCAGGTTGCCGGTAAGGGCAAAAGCGGGTTGGTTATAGGAGGCCAGCCACATATTCATCGTATTAACGTCGCTCACGCCCTGCACGGCCAATACGTTGTCGTCTACCAGCGCAAAGCCGTCGAGGCAGCCCACGCAATTGCCGAAAGCCATGCCGCCCATCAGCTTGAGGCTGCTATCGGGCATAATGGCGTACACCTTGGCCCGGTCGGCCTGCAAGCCGCCGAAGGCGTTGATATCGATAAAATAGCGGCGAAGAGCCTGTCCGTCAGAAAAATATTCCTGATATACAAGGGTATCCAGTCCAGGCATCGTATTGGGGCTGCCATCCTGCGGGTCGATATAAGAAACGCCGCAATCGGGCAAAATAATAGGCGACTGGGCTATGCTTTGCGAAGACAAACACAGGAAAAGTAGCGAGGAAAAGAGGAAAAAACGGTTTCTGCAACCCATAGCAATTAATTCATTCGAAATTGGCCTCGCTGCATCATGGGCAGCAAAACCGGTTATGCGACATTGTAATAACAAATGGCGCTGTTACTTGATAAGCAGAAAGTCGTCTGAAGTGGTAGTCATTTCGAATAAAAGCATCGAAAGACTCGAAGGCAATACGGAGATCATGATTAAAGCTCGACAAAAGTAGCATTTTTAATATTTGATTTATCTATGATTTGTTGGGATTTTGACGAAAAATAGCGGACGAGGTCACTTATGGGTACAAAAGTGAAGCGGTTTAACGTTAGTGGTCAGGAATTATATGTAATTTTGGGCCCACACACTCGCTATAGCAACATCAAAGGCATTCAAAGACCTGGCCTGTATCTCATCAATTGCAAAAGCCCGCAATAGCAACTCCTTTTTATTTAAATTGATCAAGCACATGAAAAAACTGATGTCTTGTTTGTTTGTCCTGGCATTTCTGCCGGGTTTGATGCCCCTGCAAGCCCAAAATGAAGGCCTGAAGGGTTTGTTAGATAAAGAAGCCCCCGCCTTTCAGACCACTATGTTGCCTACGGCTGACAGCGGGGTGGTAATGATGGTGTTTTATTTTACCCACAGCAAAGCTACCTCATTGGAGGCATCGGTATGGATCAAAGACCAGGGACCGACTTTTTCCGCTGATGGGTATCAGATTATGGTGAAAGGACTTCACGAGATGCGCAACCGCCAGGAAGATACCGTACTGATCCGCGGCCTCAAGCCGCTGCATTTTTATACGATAGGCGTAGATTATCGCACGCCCAAAGCATTTTCTTCCAAATTTACCTCCAAACCCGTCAAAGAAGGCTATCGCTACGAATGGAAAGGCAACACCAAGCCCAAACAAATGGCAGAAGCCAAACCTGGAAAAGAAACTGCTACCGTAAAAACGCCCTGCCAAAACCCGGATATTACCGTTCAACTCGAACCTTCGGGTTATTGTGGCGATAGTAATTATCCCGCCGTACAGATCGTTTGTACCAATTGCAAAGGCAAAAACTGGGAATTTAGCGTTGAATACCGCCAGGGCAATAACAACTGGACCTCCCTTCGCGCCGACGGGCTCAACCAACCCGCCCAGGGCAATGCTACCCGCACCGAGCCGCTATGCGCATTACTCCCCGGCACTTACCAGATAAGGGTATCAGCCCGCGAACAATACTGCCCCAGCCCGGTGTATCACTACCTGGGCACACAGGTTACCGTAGGAAACGACAAGGCTAACACGGATATAACAACCGAAAAATCTGCCGTCCAAACCCCCAAATCGGTTTACCCCGACACCTGTGCGGCCCAGGCCAAAGCCGTGCGCTATGGCAATTCCATCAAAGGAACCATTGTTTTAGAAAATAATTCCCCCTGTAGCGCCTACGAGCCTTTCGCCCAGGTGCGCTACATCCATCCCGGTTACCGCGACATCAACCCGGCGCCGGTACCGCTGATTCCGGGCGTAGCCGCCAATTTTGATATTCCCCTCGACGAAAAAGACCTCCAGCGGGGTATCCACACCATCCAGATAATCACCTATATCCGCCCCAATGCGAATAGCGCCGGCATGCCGGTGGGTTCGTTCTGGATAAAAGCGGAAAACTACGAAACGCTGTCTGCGAGCGACAATGTCCAGGGGATTGTCCCAAAAACGGGTAAGGTGTCGGCCTACGATGCAGAACCCCGCAAGGATGTTGTGAAAGCCAAACCCACCGAAGCAGACGCTGATTTTGACCAGGCCCTTTTGCAACAGGATATCGAGTTGGTGAATGTAAACGCTTCCGACCCCAATTGCAACCAGGTTCAGGATCTGCAACTCGTATACCTGACCGCCGCCGCCGATAAACCCGCTTATGTATCCTGGATGAATCCCCGCTGCTGCCAGGCCGACGGCTGCCCCTACACGGTGTGGGCCGGCAAATCGCCCAGCCAACTCCGACTGCTGGTGGAAGGCAGCAAACGCGGCGTTTTGGTCAAAGAACTCCTCCAAGAGTTGACGGCGGAAGATACTTATATCGAAGTAGTCGTAAAATCACCCAACGGCGCCCGCAAAGCGGGATATGTGGTGGGCAAAGGCCCGCTCTATGGCTACGAGGCTATTATGGCTTACAGCGACGAACTCAAACCCGCCGCCGAACAAAAACCTGCCGAGTACGACGGCCTGCGGGGCGTCAAAGAAACCGTTATTCCGGCAAATACTTCCCTGAGCGGAACGCTAACGCCGAGCAATAAGGATCCCGAAGTTGTACCCGTTTACCAGGTCCCTCAACTGCCCGTTTCTGATTTTAACCCCTGCAAGTACAAACGCGAAACGACTATCGCAGGCGAACAACCGGTCTACGTGGGCGATGAATTGACGATCAAATACGACTATACCGACCCGGAATACCGGTTTTCGCTGTACCTCCTCCCTGAAGGCGCCAACGAATGGGTGCTCGCCCCCGGAGTGGAGGAGTTGCAGGAAGCGGCGCAATTCAAATTGAATATTACCCGCGCCCATGCCGGAAAATATGTGGTATTGGTGTACAATCCCGCTAAAAACTGGGGGTGTTTGTCTACGCCGCTGGCGCAATCTTTGGAATTGAAAGTTTTGGAATAATGCGATTTTATTCACCACGGAGTTACACGGAGTTTACACAGAGTTGCACGGAGTCAAAATCTAGCTCTGTGGAACTCCGTGTAAACTCCGGTAACTCTGTGGTAAAAAACTCTCTGTTGATTTACAAATAATTAGCTATCCAACCTAACTCATACATGCTTACCCGCTTTTCAGGCATAGCCTGTTTCTTATTCCTCTTTACCCTCCCCATCGCCGGCCAAACGATCGCCGTGAAGGGCAGGGTGCTCTCCTCAGAAGACGCTAAACCCCTCCAAGGCGTAAATGTAGTGGTGAAGCGAACCGGCAACGGCGCCGTCACTAACGACAACGGCGATTATGAGGTGAACGTGCAGCAAAA
>JAEUUQ010000044.1 GCA_016787505.1 Saprospiraceae bacterium
AGCAAAGAAAGGTTTATGCCCTGCTGCTCGAGTACGCTCCTGATCTGGGCGATCTGGGCGCGGTAGGGAGTGATAATACCCAGACTGCCGGCGTTAAAATCGCGCCCGGAAGCGGCGTATAGCTTTTGGATGCGCGCCACCAGGTCGGCTACCAGCGTGGCTTCGTGTACGTTGGTTTTCTGGTTGGCACTGCTTTCGTCTACCGGTGTAGACAAAAAGATGTTGCGCTCCCGGCACAAGAGATCTTCCAGCTTGTCGAGGCCGCCCAGGTCGGGGTGGGGCAGCGGCGCCTTTTGCCTTTCGTGGGTGCGGCTTCCCGGCGGCAGTATTTTTAAGGTTTGATTATAAAAATATTGGTTGGGAAAGGTCATGATGTCTTCGTGCATCCGCCCCTGATGGCTCAATTGCGCAAAGGCCCAATGCCAACCTTCGGATTGACAGCGCTTGTACAGCCTTTCAAAAAACGAATTGCGCAGGTTCAACATGCCGAGCGCCTGCAAATCGGGGTCGTCGACGGCAGAGGCCTGGGGCGACTGGGCGACTACTGCCGGCAACTGCTGGTGGTCGCCGATGAGGATGAATCGCTCAAAACGAGGCAACAAACCCGCCAGCGCCGGCTCCAGCACCTGAGAAGCTTCGTCGATGATGACGCGCTGGAATTTCTTGAGCTGCAGCAATTCGGGTTTGGCCATGATGCCCGCCACGGTGGCCACGATGATGCGGTGGCCTTCAATGACGGCCAGCAATTCCTGGCGGGTGCGCGCTTTTGAGGTCTTGGCGTCGAGCAACTGCGGCAAAAAACGCTCTTCGGTGGAATATCGCGATCCGATGCGCAGGTAATGCCGGCGAATATCGCCGCCCAGTTCTTCGATGGATGCGCATATCTCATCTACCGCCCGGTTGGTGTAAGCCAGCAAAAGCACGTTTTCGCGCGTATGCGCCAGCAACCAGCCCACCATGTGTTTGAGCATCAGACTGGTCTTGCCGGTGCCCGGCGGGCCCCACAACAGGAAATAATCGGGCGCGCCGAGCGCCGCTTTGAGTATGGCAAATTGTTCTTCGGTGAGCTCTTCTATCGGCGGCAACTCAATAGGTTTCCCTGGGCGAGGCGCTTCCTGGGTGAGCAATAACCGGCGTTTACCAGCAGTGGTGAGCGTCCATTCAAACAAACTGCGATACAGCGAGTTAAAGCTGCTGTCTAGCAAGTCGTGTTCGAGATTCCAATAGTCTATTTCGTTAAAAATACGGTCGTTAAACTGGGGAGAGCGCAGCCGCACGATGACCTCGTTGTTGACCATTTCTACGATGGTGCATTTGAAGATCTGCCCCGACAAGACGTCGTCGGCCAGGGGGTATAAGACTGCGATATCGCCTTTGCGGAAATTGGCGAGGGCATTGGTTTTCGCTGTACGCGAAAATATAATTAGCGGGTCTTCCTCGCGGGCCCGGTTGTTGATCACCTGCAGGTGACTGAGCACCTCGAAGTTTTCCTGTTTCTCTTCCAGCTTATTGAGCCACAGCGCTGCCATGCCGTTGGGCGCGTCGATGCCCTGCTGCCCGGTTTTGGCCAATTGCTGCTCGCGGGCGATAAACCCCGAAAAAGCGACGAAATATTTGCGCTCCAGACTATTAAGGGCTTGGTAGGCCTGATAAAACACCGCCATATCGCGCTGGACGAAACCTTTGAAATTTTGGGGGTTGAGTTTGCCGAATAGCTTCCTGCCGGCATCGAGGATGTCGTCGCCCTGCGCACTGAGCCCCGACAACAGCCACTCGATGGCCACCAACTGGTTGCGGGCCTGCAAGGCCTCGTATTGCAGGGATTTGACCGCCGGCGCATAACGCAGCGGCTTTTCTTCTTGTCCGGAGTAGAGTATGTAACAAATAGGATCCAACTGCTTGCCGTAGGCCGAGCGGATGAGCAGGTCGTAAAGCAGGGTTTGGATATAATGCGAAGCGCCGATGCCGTAGGCATTGGGCATAAAGGGTTTGCCGCTTTTGAGTTCTACGATGGCCGAGCGCGAACTGCCCGTGGGGTCGCGGTAAAAGACGTCGAGGCGACCCTGCAGGCCGTAGGTTTCTGAGAAGAAGGTCGGCTCCAGGGTGCAATCTTCAGGGCTGATATTTTCAGCCTGAAAGCCCCCTTTGGTCATTTGGTTTAGTGTAACGTAATGTTTTTGAATGTCTTGTAAAATGGCTTTGATCTCGCCATCCGAAAACAGACAAAACGCGAGGGGGTTGGTATGAAATAATTTCTGGCGCAAATCCTGGAAGGTGATGCCTGGAAAGGTCATCAACTGGTCGAGGAAGTAGTTGGCAATGTTGCCCACTACCAATGCGGAGGAAGGCGTAAAAGGCAGGAAGCGCTTTAACAGAAAACCCCAGGGATCGACCTGCCCGTCGCGGAAGGCCTCTGCCACCGCGGATACGTCGAGCAGGTAGTCGGGCGCTATCACGATGGCTTTGGGCCGGTACACGCCCTCCTGGTCGATTTCTACGTCGAGCAGGTTGAGCGCAGTGGGAAAGCCGAATACGCTGCGAAGGGTTTTTATGGTGAGTTCAAAATTGTCGTTATGTCCGGTGATGTTGTACGATATGCGGATGGGGTCTTCGGGGCGCGCTTCGTCGCGGGCAACCAGGGTATTGCTCTCGGGCTCGTCGGAAAGCGCCAGTACGCGGGCTTTTGCGCGGAAGCTCTGGGCCTTGGAGCTCGCAAACGGGACGGGCCATTCGGCAGGTAAAAGGAGCGTCAGGCTTTCGGGCGCAGGCGTCTGCCACAAGGCTTCTATGATAGCGGCATTCACTTTCAGCCCCAGCGCCACGGTAGCTGCTTCCTGCCCCTGCCGCCTGTCGGTAGCCATTCGCCGGAAGGCGTGCAAATAGTATTGCAGCCGCCTCTCAATTTGTTGCTGGTGGCACACATAAGCCATTCGCGCAAACAAAGTGGAAAAAAGCAACTGCTCTTTTTTGGAGGCTTCAACAAATATCAGGCTCAAC
>JAEUUQ010000066.1 GCA_016787505.1 Saprospiraceae bacterium
ACCGGTTGGGGCGCCTGATTGGTTCGAAAGGTGTCATTTTCTGGCATAAACGGTATGATTTCAGTCTGGAACGGCTTTTAAGCGTCGATTTGGTTATTGTTTGGTTAAAAAATCAACAAATCTTCAACAGTTATCGTTATAGCAGTAATACAAAAATAAGAAAGCGCCGGTGAAAACAGGCGTTTGACCGTAAAGGAAGCGTAAAAGAGCGCTTCACAAAAAAAATAAAAAACTTTTCTCCTAACTTTGTGACTTGTTGAGAAACCAACGTCATAATTGCATAAGAACAAAACAACCGGCGCCAATTGCCGGTTACAAGCGAGGAGGGTGACGCAAGATCAGAAGCTAAATGATAAACCTCCTCCCAATGAGAAGGTTTTCATGATATGAATATGGGTTTTAGGTGTTTTTTACCGGGGGGCTTTTAGCTCCCCTTTTTTATTTAATTTGCATCCATAATCGATGGATGTATGAAAAACCTCTCCCGCAATCTCCTTATTGCCGCCACTATTATCGTGGCAGGTTTTCTGGTATATACTTTTCGCAGCATCGTATCTTACGTACTCATTGCATGGGTACTCTCTATGATAGGCCAGCCGTTGACGCGATTTTTTCAGCGGCGATTGCGCATAGGCAAATGGACGGCAGGGCCCATAACAGGGGCCGTATTGACCATCTTGTGCTTTTTTATTGTGCTGATCTCTTTGATACTTGTATTTGTGCCCATGTTTATCCAACAGGCCGGCAACCTGGCCACGGTAGACTATAGTGCCATTGCCCGTACGATAGAAGAACCCATCAGGCATTTTCAGGAATGGCTAAATAGCCGTGGTATTTTTTTTGATGCCAAAGCGCCCGAGGAGTGGTTGAAAAACATGTTTGCCAGTACATTCGACCCTACTCGTATCGGCGCTATCATAAGTGCCGTATTTTCAGCAGCCAGCGGCTTGATTGTAGATATCTCCTGTATTGTGTTCATTACTTTTTTCTTTTTGAAAGAACAAGGGTTGTTTGTCAATTTTATTACCGTATTGGTCCCTGCCAAATACGAAAGCAAAATACTTGAAGCCGTTGACATCATCAGCAGGCTGCTGACCCGCTATTTTGCAGGTATGTTGCTTCAAATGTTTGTCATTACGATTTATGTATCCTTATTGCTCACCATTCTCGGTGTAAAAAATGCCCTGCTAATCGGCTTTTTTGCCGCGCTGATGAACGTAATTCCTTACCTGGGGCCCTTCATCGGCGGCGCGCTGGGTATTATCATAACCATTACTTCGAATGTCGACCTCGATTTTTATTCCCAGTTACTCCCCCTGCTGATAAAAGTCGCCCTGGTCTTTGCTACCGTGCAAATGCTCGACAACTACTTCTTGTCGCCCTATATTTTCTCCAGCAGCGTATTGGCCCATCCGCTCGAAATATTTCTCGTCATTCTAATGGGCGCCCAAATCAGCGGCATTGCAGGCATGATCCTGGCCATCCCCGTGTATACCGTGCTTCGAGTGATTGCCAAAGAATTTCTTAACCAATTCAGGGTTGTGCAAGCGCTCACCGACAAAATGGAAGAGGAGGGGTACTGATGGACATAAACAGCCAATTGCTCATCGAACGCCATTTGGGTTATCTCCCGCTCGCGCTGCGCCAGGAAATGCAGACGGAAGGGCAAATACAAACTATTCCTTCCGGCGTAGAATTGCTTCGGGAAGGCCAATACGTAAAAGTTATCCCTATCGTATTGTCGGGGCTCATCAAGGTTATCGGCAAATTTGAAGAAAAAGACCTTCTACTGTATTACATCCAACCCCGGGAAAGCTGCATTATGTCGTTTGCGGCGGTACTCGACAATGAGCCAAGCCGCGTGGTAGCAATTACGGAAGAATCGACCATAGCGCTATTGCTCCCCAGCAGATGTATTGACCAATGGGTGCGCCAATATCCCGCTTTCAATCGCCTGTTTTACCAGTTATTTGACCAACGCTATGAAGAATTACTGCGCACGATACACTTGTTGTTGTATGAAAAAATGGATCATCGCCTGCTAGCCTACCTCCAACGCAAAGCGCAACTCAAACAGCAAAAGCAACTTCAGCTTCGACATTGGGAAATTGCCCAGGAGCTGGGCACTGCCCGGGAAGTAGTGACCAGGGTACTCAAAAAGCTGGAAACGGAGGGGCATATTCGCCAATTACCCCACGGTCAAATTGAGGTGTTGTAATTTTTTTACGGCTTGGTGACCGGAGTCACCACTTATGCCGGC
>JAEUUQ010000082.1 GCA_016787505.1 Saprospiraceae bacterium
TCGTTTAACCGCAACTTCTCGAAGCGCAACGACGGCAACCCGCAGACGCGTTCGTTTGTGGCGTCGCCCGAGATCGTGACCGCCATGGCTATCGCCGGCGACCTCACCTTCAACCCGCTCACCGATACGCTGATCAACGAAGACGGCCAGGCCGTAAGACTCGACCCGCCCACAGGCGTGGAGCTGCCGCCCAAAGGTTTTGCCGTGCAGGACGCCGGCTTCCAGGCCCCCGCCGCCGACGGCAGCGGCGTGCAGATTAAAGTATCGCCCGACTCCAAGCGACTGCAGTTGCTGCACCCCTTTAAGCCTATCACCCAGGATCAACTCAAGGGCATGCGCATCCTGATCAAGGCCAAAGGCAAGTGCACCACCGACCATATCTCGATGGCCGGGCCCTGGCTCGAATTCCGCGGCCACCTGCAGAACATCTCTAAAAATACCTTCATCAGCGCTATCAACTACTTCAATGGCGAGATGAACAGCGTGATCAACTACGAAGAGAATAAATACATGCCCGTGCCCGATTCTGGACTCGCTTACCGCGATGCCGGCGTCAGCACCGTCGTCTTCGGCGAAGAAAACTACGGCGAAGGCTCCAGCCGCGAACATGCTGCCATGCAGCCGCGTTTCCTGGGCGTCAAGGCCGTGGTAGTCAAATCGTTTGCCCGCATCCACGAAACCAACCTCAAGAAGCAGGGCATGCTGGCGCTCACCTTCGTGAACCCCGAAGATTACGAGTTGATCCGCCAGGATGACAAGATCGACCTGCTCGGCTTCGACGATATGCAGCCCGGCAAAAACCTGACAGTCGCACTGCACCACAGCGACGGCAGCGAGGACCGCTTCGAGGTGGCCCACACTTACAATGAGCAACAGATCGACTGGGTTCGCGCCGGTTCGGCGTTGAACAAGATCAGAGAGGAGCTGGGAGCTTCTTAGGGCGACTGTACGACTGTACGACTGTACGACTATGCGACTATGCGACTATGCGATCCAAGTCGCTCGTTGAGCGGAGTCGAAATCGCGAGGGGGCGAGGGGGCGATCCAAGCCGCTCGTTGAGCGGAGTCGAAACGAGCATCCCAGTAAGCGGAGTCGAAACCGCGATGGGGCGATCTGAGCAGATGTCATCTTCTCGAAGCATGAGAGAAGGTGACATCTCGATCAATGCGCGCCCAAATCCGCGATTGTGTAGCCGTGGGGGTAAGTTCGGTTTTTGGCTTTCGTCATTAATCGGGCTTTGCGGCGAGGGGGTAGAAGGCTAATCAGTCGGCCGCGGAGGCGCAGGGCGCCCTGCACCACCTGCTGAAGGAGCCGCGGAGCGGGTTTCAGACCTACGGCGGCCAGCAGAGCGTCGTCGAAGAGAGCGTGGATGAAGGGTGCGCCGACGGCATAAAGACTCCGGGGCAAAAACCAGGACAGCATCAGGTTGCGGGTAGCCGTGGCCACCGCCTCATTGTCGGGTGAATAGCGGAATTGCGCTGCCTCGTAATCGCGATTGAATTGTTCGAATGCCTCCAGGCTCTCCGGGATATCCTTGATGCCCATTCTCCTGCCCAGTTCGCACCAGAAATAATAGGCGGCCAGTTTCTCGTGTCGGGTATAAGGCCGCCATCCGTATTTGCTTATCCAGCGGTTGGGTTCAAAAATAAAAGTCGACAGCGTATAGAGGTACTCGTCGTTGGGTATCTGGTAGCGGCCGTGTTGTTTATTCATGCGCACCAGGGCGGCTTGTCCGCGGGGGGTATCGTAGCCGCCGCTTTCCAGTATTTCGGCCAGGATGAGCACCGTATCGTCATATCGCTTCTGGGTGCGCTGCTGGAATTCGCCGGTATGGACCAACAGCGGCGTGCCCTTGGCCACGCCAAATACGCGAAACAGCGCCAATTCGAGCGAGCGGGTAGTATCCCAGGGAAATTCGTAGCAGGTAGTCAGGTAAGCGATCTGCTGGCAGTCGCGCTCGGGGTCCAGGCTTTCGATGTATTCGCGCATAGCCGTTCGCCGCCGCGAGCGGATGGCGTCGGCGGCGACGGTTTCCCAAATGGCTATATCGTTGGTGCTCATCGTTTCGGGGATTTTGGTGATGGTGCAAATATACGGTGATTTGCGGTTTGGAATTTGGGGCAAAGAGTGGTCAGGGGGTGTTCAAAATTTGAGGTATTGCAAATCACTCCTCATTTGCGTATATTTGTTAAAAATGAAGCATCCATGACGACATCCCTTAATAATGCGCAATTAGAAATTCTCAAGCTCTTTGCTGCCGACCTTTCCGATGCAGAGTTAGCGGATTTGCGCCGGGTGTTAATTGACTTTCGCTATCGCCGTTTACAGCAAGCTATAGACCAACTTAACCCTTCTCAGGAAGATATCGAGGCGTGGGGGAAGGGGCACGACCGGACGCCGTATCGCTCACAAGATGCTGAAAATCAGTCTGATTCGTGAGGGTTGTTCTCGACACGAATGTGATATTGGCTGCACTCCCTCATACTTCCAAGAGTTTATTTTATAATAATTTGTACATTTTCAATTCTATCGGAATATGCCTTAATTAGTGACTTCTGGAATGAGTTTACGTAATCCTTATTTAGTGAGGCTCCCAATGCTTCTGAAATCTCAATTCCAGCCTTTGTAACATACCAACCAGTTACGTTGAGATCTTGGTTAAACACTTTTAATTCAATAAGGGACTTAATGTCTTCATGAATAATAGTTTCTCCTTTAGGAAAAGGAAAACCAGTTAATGTAGAGTTTAATATACCTAAATTATCTAAATTGTATAAGTCTCCACTTAGCCATATATCATTGGAAGTATTAGACTCAAATAATGCATCATAGTGAATTAGTCCGTACTTAATGCCCCTAATTTGAAACCTCAAAATATATTGGGCAACTCTCTCAAATGTTCTACAATCATTTTTACTGAATTTTTTCAGAGCATCTAGCGTAACCCGAGAAATGGATCCAGAATTTATTACCTCTTTGGCAAGTATTTTAGACCAAATTTTTTGCAAATCAATATCTCCTATGTCTTGACTTGAATCTATAAAGTAATTAAACCAATCCATGTCAAGTGTCGGTTCAGTATTTTCATTGGCTAATAATTTAACAGTTTCATTACCAATTCTTTCTAAATTATCTTGTCGCCTAATTTCAGTTTCAAAAATTCGCAATTTGGCTCTTTCTGCTAACTCCATTTTTTCAATTTCGTACTTATGCTTGACGCGATTTTTTTCAATATATTTATCCGCTCTGTCATTAGTTATTTTCTTTACTGGATCTATTATAATCCCGCAAACATCTTTTAATACAAGTGCTAATGTTTCCGCAGCCTTTCCAAGACTTTCCATTGTTTAATGATTTATTGTTCTTGTGAATCCAGAATTGTAATAAATGAACTAAATCAAGTATTCCCTGTCTTTATCGCGTAGGGCTTTTTTCTCTCGTTCGAAGCCGGCCAGGAGGGCTTTGTCGGAGATGTCGTAGTATTCACGGCGGGCGGGAGCCAGGATGACGTCTACGCCAAGGCGCTCATCGCTGCTCAGTTTAACTTGCTCGATTTCTTTTTTGTTGCCGAGTTCATAGCCTGTTTTGTGGTGCGATCTCTGTCGGTGGTTGAGCGGAGTCGAAACCGCTCCGGGGCAAGCTGTGCACAAGTCAGGAGGTAACTTCATCCGAATCACTACGGGTTGTTACCTCCTGACTTACCGGCTAGGAGAGGGCCCTTTCAGCCTGGCCAGAATGGCATTTTTAACCTCCCCGAAATCATTATCGCGCAATATCGCCTGAGTTTTGGCATTCATATCATTAAAATAGCCTACCACTTCGGCAAATTTATCCTTAACGGTACGCGATTTTTCAAATGCTTCAAACTGGGGTTTTCCTACCTGTTGTGGATATTCCCTAACCATTTCATTCCATTCCTCAAAAAAATCTTTCCAGTGCTTGAGGTATTCCATCATGATTTTTGGCTTGTCGAGTGAAAGATTTTCGACCCGTACAGGCAAAATTCTGGAAACAAATTTTTCTTTTTCAGCAAGGCTATTCCGGTATATCTCACAAAGTTCCCACATACAATATACAGAGCGCAGGTATTTATCACTCATGAAAACTACCACCAAATCGCCTGTTCCAAGTTCTTTCATAAACTCACTTATCAGTCCCCCATACTCAATATTCATTTTGTCTCTACGCACATCAAAACCATCTTTCTCCAACGACTTATAGAGGTCATTTACAATTTGCTCGCGGCTCTCACCCTCCTCGCTATTATCCCCCCAAGCATAAGAGAAATAGACTTTTGCTGTTTTCGGGGAATATTCCGCTTTAGGCGACAAGCGTTCCTCTTCTTTCGACAACTCTTGTCGTTCTTTATATAGCTCCAGTATTGCATTCGTAATTTTTGCCCGTTCCCGCTTTTCTTCATCAAAGCTCAGAATGCCAATCCTTTTTTGTCGCTCCAACTCAGTCAATTGGCTTTTTAATTGAACTACCTCGCTTTGCAAATGGGCGGGAACCAGACCTTCAAGCTGATCCAAGGCTTCTTTTAATCGGGCTTTGCCGATAAGTTCTAAAAAAGCATCTTTCATATTTTCTAATTTTAATAATCCTTTCTCTTCCGCCTTCTCCCCCTCAAAACTCGCCTTTTCGTCTTTATGCAAAAAAACGGATAAAGACTTCACATCTACCCATTCGTCGGGCGTATCGGTTTCGATTTGGGGGTTGGCGCCGGGGTGGTTTTTCAGTTTTTCAAGCGAGACGTAGTGTATGCCGTCGACACTTACGCTTTCTTCAGCCTGGTCGTCTTGGAGCACTTCGAGTAAGTTCCTGATCTTATCCAATAGCGGTTTGCCGTTTTCGGTTACTGCTACGCGGATTTCTTTTTCAGCGGTTTCTACCAGCGCAAGCATATCGTTTTCGCGCAGCGATATGCCGTAACGCCATATGTCGCGCATTTCTGCCAGCGATTGGGTGCGCACGATAAAGCTCTGGATAATGCCTTCGTGCAAAAATTCGTGACGGTAGCGCAAGTGCAACGCTTTACGCCTCATCCAGATGTCTTCTACACTTGGCGGTTTGCCCCCATCCATCAATTGCGGCGCAACAAATGATCTTTCTTCTATAGACGGACTTGAATAACTTTCTTTTTCCCTTTGCGTTGTTTCAAAACACAGTTCGCAAGCCAGCATAAAGCTCAGGAATAGCTCTTTTTCCTCGTTGCTGTTGGTATGCCAGACTTTTGCGAGATCTTTGCCGGTGAACTTGCCTTTGCGATGTTGTATAGTCTCGTAGTACATTCCATCGCGATTAAACAGCGTATAAACAGCCTCGATCGCCCAGGCCTGATCGATAATAATAGCATCCTGGAACATGCCTTTTCGATAAAAAACCACTCCGGTTTTTACCAGCCAGTTTTCGAGCACATTCAGGGGATAGTCTTTAAGATCTTGGGCTTCGGGCAAGTCCAGGTATTCTTGTAAGGTCATACTTTTATCGCCGGCCAGTTGTTTGTTACGCAGTACTTGCCGAAGTCGCACCCAGTTAGCAGGGATATCCGCTTTGTTTTTGACGCGTTTGACAGAACGGCGAATGGCGCTAAGGAGGGCATTCATGCCGTTGTCGTCCCAGTCGTTTTCGCTCAATTCCACATCCTTGAAATCGAGCAGCGGTAATCGTTGCTGATAAGCTTCCCGGATTTGGGGCAGATCTTTTTTGCCATTTAGGCCCGTTTTAGTCTGCACCACAATGACAGGGCTTCCCTTACCTAGTCGCAAGGCGTAATCAAGCCAGTACGGCAAGCGATGGTTGGGAAATTGTCGCTCCTCTCCGTTATGACGATAGGTGGTATATTCCTCACTTTCAGTTTTCCAATCCCACAAAACCAGGTAAACGGCCTCCGACTGCATAAACAATCGATGCGTGGCGTGGTAAATGTCCTGTCCTGCAAAATCCCATAAATTGAGTAAGTATTCTTTTAACTCGTATTGTGTTAGCGAAATGGCGTGAGTAGTATCCCATTCCTTGAGAAACTCATTTTTTTTCAGACGGTGTACCAGGCAACTTTTACCTACATTGCCATTGCCTATGAGCAACACCTTGCACTCATTATCGGGTGTACTCCCTTTTTCCATATCCTGAAAGTAGCGCTCCAGGAAGGGTATACATTTTCCATTTTTAATATCTTCAAGAGTACCACGCATGGCATCGGGCAGAGGGTTTTCTCCCAGGAATAGGCTTTTCAGCACCGGTGAAGAAGTCAGAATATCTTCCGAAAAATTGGTCAATTGATTGCCCCGCAAGTGCAAGGTCTCCAAACTGGGGAGTATTTTAGGAAACTGAAGCGTTCGGAGTTGGTTGTCTACCAAAAAAAGGTAAGCCAACTTGTCAAAACCGGGAAGTAGTTCCAGGGTTTCCAATTGGTTTTGGCTGGCGTCAAACAACTCCAAAGCGGGGCATCCTTCTTCGAAATGCACCTTGCTTAATTTATTTTTATTCAAATACAGCTCTCTTAAAGAAAAGCATCCTGAAGGTATTGTGATTGCAGTAAGCGCGCACTCGCTTAAATTGGCATATCGCAAATTTGGTAGGGGCCCTTCAAAACTGATCTGATTCAGATTTTTGTTTTCACTAAGCGTCAAATATTGCAGCGACAAGCAAACTTCGACCGGAAAAGACAGACTAGTCAGCCCTTCTTCCTCTCTCACATACAACGACAGCAAATTGCCGGCCTCGTCGCAGATATAACTGTGGTTGTGCTCGTAGCGCAACCTAAGGGAGCCGTCTTCCAGTTGTTCAATAGGGGTCAGCGTTTTCCCCGTTTGTGTTTCTATTTGTTGAATCAAGGCGTTTTTCATGATTATACCCTATACCGATGAATTTGATTATGCTTTGTAGGAATATCTATATTTTGTCAAATGTAATAAAATTGCGGAATTATTTTTTAAGGCTTTTCCGGGTTTGATGCCTTACATAGACTCCACTAGAGAACAGCCCGAGCAGCTACGGAGCGCGAGGGAAATCGTGGCAGCTCCGTAGCGTCGGGTTTTATACCCGACGGATCAATGTCGCCATGGCATACAAGGCCAACCAGGTAGCGCTCCGTAGCGTAGGGTTTCATACTCTACGCATCATAGCAAACCCCGCTCATCCCTGCCATCCCGGTTATCTCGGGCAACCCCGAAATGCTCCTCCGCGATGGGTATAAAACCGCATCGCTACGGAGCGCGAGGGAAATCGTGGTAGCTCCGTAGCGTCGGGTTTTATACCCGACGGACCATGAGGAACACGGCAACCCAGGTCAACCCGGCATGCTCCGTAGCGATGGGTATAAAACCGCATCGCTACGGAGCGATCAATGAATATCGGAATGTATATTGCATAATGAATCAATGATACAAAAAACAAACCAAATCATGGGTCAATCCTACCACGCTTTATGGGTACATCTCATTTGGGGAACAAAATACCGACAGCCACTCATCTTGCCTGAATGGAAATTCAAGCTATACGACCAATTGCGGGATATCTCCAAGGAGAAAGGCTATTACCTCGATTTTATCAATGGCGTGGAAGACCATGTACACCTATTAATGGGATTAAAGCCTACACATACCGTGGCCAATATGGCGAAAAACCTAAAAGGCATTTCCCAAACGTGGGTACGAAAAAATGATTTGTCTGATGAATATTTCCATTGGCAAGACGGCTATGCCGCCATCTCCGTTAGCCCCAAACAGGTACAATCTGTAAGGCGATATATCGAAAATCAAGAGCGACATCACCGCAAAATTACGTTTGAGGAAGAATGGAATGGATTAAAAAAACAAGCGATTATTGTATAATACATGTAAAATCGTATTCTGAGCGCTCCGTAACGTCGGGTTTTATACCCGACGGACCATGAGGAACACGGCAACCCCGGTCAACCCGGCATGCTCCGTAGCGCAGGGTTTCATACCCTGCGCATCATAGCAAACCCCGCTCATCCCTGCCATCCCGGCTATCCCGGATAACCCCAGAACGCTCCTTCGCGATGGGTATGAAACACCATCGCTACGGAGCGCAACGGCACCCTACCCCCACACATACAAACCCAATTTTCGCCGTGCTGCGCCGTTCAGTCGTCCCTCCTTCACCGGCTTGCACTGCTTTTTTTCTTTTTTGCTCGCAGGAAAGCCCGGCTGCCACCTCACTGGGGAGACAAAACCAAGCGGAAGCCAAGGCGGCTGTTGCGATCCTCCGGCGAGCTGTCGTTCCGGTAGGAGCAACGACAGAACCGCGGGTTGAAGAAGTAGCCACCGCCACGATACACCCGGAAGTCGCCCCTATCAGGCGAGTCTACCCAGGCTTTACCGTCATCCGGGGCGCCTTCGTAGCCAAAGTGCCAGTCGTCCTCGCACCACTCCCATACATTGCCGCTCATATCGTAAAGCCCCAGTTCATTGGGGAATTTCAACCCAACAGGTTTAGTCTCGCCATAACTGTTTTCATCATACCAGCCTACTTCCTTTAATTTATCGCTGCCGGCATAGCGGAAGCCCCGGCTTTTTGTCCCGCCTCGGGCCGCAAACTCCCACTCCGCCTCCGTGGGCAAGCGAAACAAAACCCCGGGCGGCTCCAGTTGTTTTACGTACGTCTGTATTTCAGCTAGGGCATTCAGTTTTTCTATAAATAACTTTGCATCATCCCACGAGACGTTCGTTTTAGGTCGCTTATCCCCTTCAAAATAAGAAACCTGTTCTTCACCCCCCATCACTGCTTTCCACAGCCGCTGGGTGACAGGGTATTTTCCCATATAAAAAGAAGGAACAACTACTTTATGATCCGGCTTTTCCCAATCAAACGCTTCTTGATCTTCTTCCTCTGCTCCCATTTTAAAAGTCCCGCCTTCCACGAAAACGAGGTCGAGGTCAAGCAACGGTGGGCTGGGTTGGTGTGGTAGTGTCATGTGGCAGCGGTGTGGTTATAGAAGTTAATACGCGAAATTACTTTATTGGAGGAATAACTTAATGAATCATACAGCATTAGCGTGCAAATAATAGTCTGATGCCGGGCAGCTTAAAAAAAATGGTAGGCGGCAGAACTTTCGCCTGTAGCTACTCATACTGCCGCCCATGCGGCCGAAACCGCCTTTTCGTCCCGACGCAGTGCATCGGGAGCAGGTCCGCTGCCTGTTCGGTGGCAGCCATCCGGCTTTCCTGCGAGCTGGGGAGACAAAACCAAGCGGAAGCCAAGGTTGTTGTTGCGATTCTCCGGCGAGTTGTTGTTCCGGTAGGAGCAACGACAGTTCCGCGGGTTGTTGAAGTAGCTACCGCCACGATTCACCCGGTTGTCGCCCTTCGGCTGCGAACCTTTTTCTGAAAGACTTTGCATCGGCATGCAAAGTAAAAGCAATCAAGGGAAGAGCGCATCGTTGGCATTGTGCTTCGCTCCACATACCCGATCGATATTTATCGTTTATATCTTGAATTTTTGTACTAAACCTCCGCTTGCTACGCTGTGAAAGTCTGATCTGCTCAGGATAAAGTACGTAACCTAAAAAAGGAAGCCCCCGCTCTGTGCGATTTAATAATTCCGGCTTTAATTCGCATTGAAGGTAATTTTGGACAAATTTTTTAATTTCAGTCAGCGCATTTTTTAATTCCTGCTTGCTATTACACCACAAAACCATATCGTCCATGTAGCGAACATAAGCTTTTATGTGCAGCTGCTCCTTAATAAAGTGATCAAGCCCCGATAAATAGTGATTGGCAAAATACTGACTGCTCAAATTACCTATTGGCAAACCGCGCTGAGGGGAAGCCTCGTAGCTGTCAATGATTTTCTCCAATAGGTCCAAAACACGCCAATCTTTGAACATGCGCCTCAGTTGGTTTTTCAGCACTTCGTGGTGTATACTATCAAAAAATTTACGCACGTCCAGTTTGAGAAACCAATTATAGCTTTTCGTAAAAACTTTTGCCCGATTCAAAGCGGCATGTACGCCTTTGCCTTTCCGACTTGCATAACTATCAAATATTTGCATCCGCTCAAAGTATTTATGGCATACATTCATTAACGCATGGTGCAGCACTTGCTCACTGAACGCCGGAGCGCATATTTGCCGCTCCTTTGGGTCAAACACTTTGAAAAAATGGTAGTTGCCCACCTCAATACGACCGCTTAATATTTGCTCTCTGAGTTTGAATAAGTTGTCCTCAAGGTTCGACTGGTATATCAATACGCCTCTTGTGTAGCTTTTTCCTTTTCTGGCCTTCCAGAAAGCAAGTCGCAGGTTATCCGGGTCGGCAACTTTTTCGAGCAGGTGATCAACTCTTTTCATCAGCAGGTTTTGTGATAAAATGTTGCCCGTATTTTTCAACTTTTTTCTCCCCAATGCCTTTTATACTCTTCATGGCTGCGGGGGTGATGACTTCTTGTTTGGCCAGTTCTGCCAGTTCTTCATCTGTGAATACCACATAAGCCGGGATAGCTTCGTTGGTTGCTATTTGTTTTCTTATTTCCCTGAGCTTTGAAAACCGCTGAAAGGTAACTTCGTCTAACACTTGCCTGTAGTCCACTTTTTTTCCATCCCGTCCTTCCAACTGTTCATCCAAATATTTAACGAAAAAACACCAAAAAACACCCTGGTCGTGTATTACCAATTCATGTTCGGTGTGCAATATTTTTTTTGATCGCAAAAATGCGTTCAGTTCTTCGTTCAAGGCCTCACCGCCAACGATCGGTATTGTGAATAGCTTTATTTGCATGACAAGTTATTTGAAGATTAAAAAAACTCCCTGTAACATGCCCACACTCACTTCCCCCTACTTTTGTCGGGGCTCACTTCGTTCGCCTTCGGTCGCAACTCCAATCTCCGCCGTGCTGCGCCGTTCGGTCGTCCCTCCCTCACCGGCTTGCACTGCTACTTTTTTTCTTTTTTTGCTCGCAGGAAAGCCCGGCTGCCAACCTCACTGGGGAGACAAAACCAAGCGGAAGCCAAGGTTGAGGCCGCGATACCCCGGCGAGCCGTTGCCCCGGTAGGAGCAACGACAGAGCCGCGGGGTGTCGAAGGAGCAACCGCCACGAATCACCCGGTAGTCGCCCCTATCAGGCGAGTCTATCCAGGCCTTACCGTCGTCCGGGGCACCTTCATAGTTACCGTGCCAGTCGTCCTCGCACCACTCCCACACGTTGCCGCTCATATCGTAAAGCCCCAGTTCATTGGGGAATTTCAACCCAACAGGTTTGGTCTCGCCATAACTGTTTTCATTATACCAGGCTACTTCCTTTAACTTATCGCTGCCGGCATAGCGGAAACCGCGGCTTTTCGTCCCGCCTCGGGCTGCAAACTCCCACTCCGCCTCCGTGGGCAAGCGGAATATTGTGCCTTTCGGTTCCAGTTCTTGTAAATAAACCTGCACTTCGGGCAGATTAGTAAGGCTTTCGAGAAATACTTTAATATCTTCCCAGGAGACGTCAGTTTTAGGTCGCTTATCCCCTTCAAAATAAGAAAGCTGTTCTTCATCCCCCATCACCGCTTTCCACAGCCGCTGGGTAACAGGATATTTCCCCATATAAAAAGAAGGCACTTCTACGTGGTGGACGGGTTGTTCATCGCCGAAAGAGTCGGGATTTTCTTTTTCCAAGCCCATCATAAATGGCCCGCCTTCCACGAAAACGAGGTCGAGGTCGGGCAGCGGGGGGGCGGGGTTGTGCGGTAGTGCCATAATCTGTATTGATTGTACGGTAAATATGCGAATTATCATCCGTTGTTCCAAGCAGAGATGTAGACGGGAGGAGGGCGACTGGGCGACTTGACGAGGGGGCGATTTTGGGACTTGCGACCGTGCGACTTTGCGATTTATGCCGGTGATTGAGCGGAGTCGAAACCGCGACTGGGCGAGCGAGGTGTTATCTGCGCGAGGTACGAGCGCAGGTGACATCTCGCTCCAGGGTAGCAAGGAGATGACCTTTCTCGTACCTCGAAAGATGTCGCCTCCTTGCGGCTTGGGAGGCTGAATAACGGATTAAGCGGATTATTGGGATAGTGGGAAAAATTGTAGAAGACATTGTTTGATAAAAACAAAACAAAATTTATATTTTTTATTAATTTTTTGTTTATTTTTAAACGCGAATTAATAACCCTATATCCCACCAATATGGAACTACAATTCATACAGCAAAAAATTTATGTAATCCGAGATCAGCGAGTGATGCTCGATTTTGACCTGGCTGAACTATACGAAGTTCCCACCAAGGTGCTGAAGCAAGCTGTAAGACGCAATCTGTATCGGTTTCCTCCAGATTTCATGCTTGAATTAACGAAGGAGGAGTATCAGGCTCTAAGGTCACAATTTGTGACCTTAGAGCGAGGCCGAGGGAAGTATTCCAAATATCTGCCTTTTGCTTTTACAGAACATGGCGTTGCTATGTTATCCAGTGTTTTAAACAGTAGTCGCGCTATCGAGGTAAATATTTCTAATTTTCGTGCTTTCATTTTGCTTCGCCGGTATGCCTTTACCTTCGGTGAGCTTGCACAAAAAATCGCTGAATTGGAAACAAAATTCGAACGGGAATTTGCCGACGTTCATGAAGTGCTCAAATGGCTTGGTGAGGAAAACCAATCTAGAGCCAATGAAATTACCGCCCTGCAGTATCCCCCCAATGAACTGGATGACTGGCAGAATCGTCCGCGTATTGGGTTCAGAAATGATAGCTGAAATAGCAAAGGGTGCTATCTAAGGTCTCTGCATCTGTTGTCGTTCCCGCAGGGCATGAATACTGGAAATACCTGATCCGTTTTTAACGCAAAGGCCGCAAGGGGATGCGCAAAGGCCGCTATTCTAGGAGTGTTATCTCAACCCTATAGCGAACTTTGCGACACCTTTGCGAACCTTGCGTTTTAAAATTGTCCCAATACAAGGCATAATCGGCCTGTTCACAGTTCACTGTTCACTGTTCACTCTTTCAAAAATGAAACCCATACCCAAAAAACACGGCTTTCATGCCGAATACGCTGAATCCGCTCAGGATGACGCCGGCAATGATGAGTATGAAGGGAAGGTATACAATGCCTCTCAAAGCTTTGTTTTCCCATTTGATGTGGTGCATCAACGGCAATAGCAGGAAGGCCAGGCAAAGCCCCATAAAGGAGATCTGGAACATGGCCAGCGCAGCGATGCCAAAAACCAGGGCGGTGAGGATCTCAAAACCCTGTACCACCCGCGTATCGGGATGACTTTTGGCCAGAAAATCCCGCCAGCCGTTGCGTAGCCGGGTGAATAACCCTTCCTGCCGGCTTTTTTCATGGTATTCTGCCTGCTTGGTGTCGCCAGTGACTAAAAAAAAGGCCTTGCCGGAGATCATGTAGGCCAATACGCCCATCGAGGATAAGGGCGACAAGGCCGCGTATAAAGAGGTGCTATGACTCAGGAATCGGAATAATTTCAATGGCTTGGGCGCTAATTCTAATACAAAACACAATACCGGCGCAAAAAACGTGAGCAGGGTAATTAGGTAAAAATCCCAGCCGTAGATGACCTGAAAACGGGGATCAAGCGTGATCATCGGCAGGGTATACTCTGTGCCGCCCATTACAAAGGTGACCTGCTGCGGATGCCCGAAGAAGTACGGCAACACGAGGTTGGCGTTGATCATGAACGCGAAGTACAACAAGGTGAGCGGCAGGTTGAGCGTAGGAAAAAGGATGTCGAGTTTTTCGGTCCAGGAGATGTTTTTTGCTTTTAGTAACCAACCCATTTTTTTCGATAAGAATTCGCTGGTGCCGCGCGTCCATTTCATGTGGCGGATGCGGAAAGCGCGCACGTTGTCGGGGAAGTCTTCGTAGCACACGACGTCTTCTACAAAACGCCCGCGATAGCCCTGTTCGCGCACGTGGATAGCAAAACCCAGGTCTTCGCTGACGATGTCGGGAAAACCGCCGGTTTCTTCCCAGCACTTGCGGCGCAGAAGGGCGCCATGGCCCAGGAACATCACAAACCCATAGTCATTGCGCAGCGGCTGGTACCATTTCCAGTGGATGTCGATGCCCACGCCGAGGCTTTTCGACAGGGAACTCGTCGAATACGGGTTGGCGCGGTGGTTGGCCTGCGCAAAACCGCAGCTCGGGTCGGCTTCCATCACGGCTACCAGCTTGCTGAGGAAGTCGGTGGGCAGTATTTCGTCAGCGTCGGCGATGGCAAAGTAGGGCTCTTGGGTGGCCGCTACCGACAAGCCGTGGTTGAGGTTGCCGGCTTTGAATGCCTTGCGGTCGGGGCGGCGTATCACTTGTACCAATCCCGAATAACGCGCGGCAAATTCGTCTACCTGTTGCTTGTAAGCCTCGTCGCTGCTGTCGTCGAGGATGTATACCGTGTAGTTCGGATAATCCTGCCTGACGCAAGATACCACGCTTTCTTCTACAAAATCGTTGCAGGTGGTGTAGAGGATGGCCACCGGCGGGAATTCGGTTAACACGGCGGTAGGCGTCACGCTTTTTTGTTTGCCAAAACGGTTGTAATAGATGGCAAAAAGCACCACGCTGATGTTGTATATGCCATACAGCCAGGCAAAGTTGATAAAGAGGATAAACGCCCATAAGGCCAGGCTGCTTGCCGGGTTGTAAGCCATGTCGAGCAATTGGAGCAGGCGCGGCTGAAACCAGATTGCCGCGGCGAGCCAGGCTGCGAAGATGCCGACATACAACGTGGGCCGTGGCGCTTTGGCGTATTGCTCGCGGGTGAGCGCCTGCGATCTGATCGGGCGCCGTCTGCTCAATGGTAGATCAAGTGTAGCGCCTATATGCGATCCGGAATTGGGAAAAGTGGTCATAACTAGTAGAGTTCGCGGTTAAAAAGGTGGTTTATTCAAATCGGATTTTGGCCCCGATGGCCACAGTGGTGAGGTCTTCCACAATGCCTTTTTCGTAGCGCAGTGCCGCCAGGCCCCACACTCGGTTGCCGAAAGGCAGCAAGGCTGTGAGTAGTCCGCCGTATAGCTGTCCGTTGTTTGCGCTTTCGCCGGTGGGCGCTTTGCCGTAGATGAAGCCGAGGTTCAACTCGTAGCCGGTTGCCGTGCGGAATTTATTGTTGAGCATCACGCGGTGTTCTACGCCCGGGTTGTTGACCACTTTCGCCAGGAAGTAGTGAGGTTCGATGGCGTAAAATTTGCCCAGCGGGGCATGCAGGGCCGCAAAAGTCATCCATTCGTTGCTGGAGGTAGATGAAAGCCCTACAAAACCGCCGGCCTTTACACTCCAGTCGCCCGGTAGAAAAACTACGTGTTCGGCGGCGACAACCTTTTGGTTAACGTTGCCGGGTAGCAGCCGCACGCCCAGGTCGAGGCGGCTGGTGGCATTTTTCTTCCAGTCGTATACCGCGCCGCCCATGATGGTCTGCGCATTTTGGTTTTGGCGGATGACGGAGGAGATATCCATTGCCAGGGCATTGTCGTAGCGCAGTCCCAGGCGTAGTCGCTTGCTGATGCGCCCCGAGATGCCCAGCAGGCGTATGCCGAATTTGTTTTCGCCGTCTACCATCGAAAAGCCGGGCAAAACGTCTACTTCGAGGAGGGCGGCTTGTTGGAAGCTGCTTTGCCAGACTTCCTGCACGGCTTTGCTTTCGGGCGACTGCTGCAAGGCGGGTTGCAGGGCTTCGCGCGCCTTGCGAGCCTGGTGCAGTTGGAGGTAGGCCTGTGCCAGCGCTACGCGATAAGCCGTCTCGCGGGGGTAGCGTTTTACCAGCGAGCTGAAACTGGTTATAGCGGCCTGGGAATCTCCCTGCCAAAGCTGTACGTATGCCAATCCCTTTTCTGCTTCGAGATTCGAGGGGTCGAGTTGGGCGAGTGCTTCAAACTGCCGGGTTGCTTCGGCGTATTGTCCGCCCCAGGCCAGGTTGTAGGCCCGGCCGGTCATGGCTTGCGCGTTGCGGGGTTCTTTGGCTAATACCGCACTAAACTTCCGTTCGGCGGCGCCACGTGAGCCCATCCAGGAGTGGTTGTAGGCGCTGCCCAGCAGGGCTGCTGTGTTGCCGGGTTCTTTGCTCAATATGGCATTGTAGATGGTTTCGGCCTCCTGGTAGCGGCCCTGGCCGGCTAGTTCGCCAGCTTTTTGCAGGTTTTGCGACTGAGCGCTGCCCGCGGCAATGGCCAGTATCAGGGCAATGAATAGGACAAGGGTGCTTTTGCTTTTTTTCATGGCAATTCTTTTTTCCACAAAGAAGAGCCAAGCAGCGGCCGTATAAAATTTATTAGCGCCGAACGGGAAGGATTGATTGCTGAATGAGGTAGACGGGGCCGTTCATATAGCTGTATGGTGTAAATGTTGGCGGCGCTAGAAAAAAATCTCCTCTACTATCCTTAGTTTTGTTGCCATGCCATCAAATGAAAAAAGTCGCGGTATCTTATACATTACCGTAGGCGCAGCCTATACCCGGCAGGCTATTCAGTCTGCCGAATCGGTAAAAAAACATGCTCCCGGCCTGGCCGTTTGTTTGTTTACCGACCAGGTGGATATCAAACATCCGGCTATCGACAAGGCAGGCCTGATTGAAAATCCCCACAACCGTTCAAAAATTGATTATATCCATCAAACGCCGTTTGAACAAACGCTGTATCTGGATGCCGACACGCGGGTAGTGGCCGATATTTCCCACCTGTTTGATATCCTTGAGCGCTTTGATTTGGGAATAGCCCACGCGCATCAGCGCAACCACTTTCCCACCAATCAGCCCTGGCGTATTCCCATTCCGGCAGGTTTTCCGCAAATGAACGGCGGGGTTTTATTATTCAAAAATAATGCGCCCACTATCCGTTTACTGAAAGAATGGCAGGCGGCTTACCACGCCAACAGCTTTGCCAAAGACCAGGTGACGCTTAGAGAATTACTCTGGCTGAGCGACCTGAGAATTGCCATTTTGCCCCCCGAATACAATATCCGGTATGAAAAATACCTGGATGTATGGACGGATACCGAAGCCTTGCCGCACATCCTCCACTTTCCCATTTTCAAGGAAAAAGATAACTTCGTCAACCAGAAAAATCTGACATTTAAAGCTAAACTTCAGTGGCGGTGGCAAAAGATCAAATGGATATGGAAACAAATAAAATCTTTGGGATAGGGTTTCATAAAACAGGTACGACCAGCCTGCACCAAGCCTTAAAAATGCTTGGATATCACGCCATTCACGGCGATCCGAGGTTTGGGCCGCCATACGGAGACGAAGGCCGCACGCTGCTCACGTATATCCGGCGGGGCGATTACAGGTTACCCACCATCGAGCAGTACGAT
This sequence comes from Saprospiraceae bacterium, assembly GCA_016787505.1. Classification (GTDB taxonomy): domain Bacteria; phylum Bacteroidota; class Bacteroidia; order Chitinophagales; family Saprospiraceae; genus JABWBR01. The sequence continues at coordinate 17,262 of JAEUUQ010000082.1, forward strand.
GCTTTTACCGATAACCCCTACTTTTCAATCTGGCGTGAATTAGACCAAACCTTTCCCAATAGCAAGTTTATCCTCACCGTCCGCGACGAAGAAGCCTGGCTGCGAAGTTGCCTCAATTATTATCGCAACAGGCGCATTCGCCCCATGCGCGCCTGGATGTTTGGCGAATACGCCGACCCGGCTTCGAGCCAAGCAGCCCAACAAGCCTGGCTGGCAGCATACCGCCGGCACAATCAGGACATCATCACGCACTTCGAAAATCGCCCGCACGATTTGCTTATCTTAAACCTGGTGCAGGGGGAAGGATGGGAAAAACTATGCTCTTTTTTAGATCGCCCGATACCGGGGCAACCCTTTCCGTTTACTAATTCTTTTCAAGCCAAACAGCAAATGAACCGAAAGAAAAACATACTCCTAAGCCGGTTGAAAACGAAGATAAAAGGCGGCATTTATAAAACCCTCGACCGCGTAATCAATCGAAAAACGTTTTTCTTTATCTCTCATCCCAAATCGGGGAGAACCTGGCTGGCCATTGCGCTGGGAAAGATAATGGAAGATCGCTTTCATATCCCTCACCATGCAGTCATCAAACCTTATCAATATTTACAGTTAAATCAACCCGCCATACCCCGCATTATTTTTTCGCATATCTGGTCCAGAAAATTATTATCCCAACAAAATTATTTTACCCCGAAAGGGAAGCGCATTTTTTTTCTGGCAAGAGATCCCCGTGATGTAGTTGTTTCTTATTATCATCAAATGACTATGCGCAAGCAAAAATTCGAAGGGACCATCAGCGAATTTATGCGCAACGAACAACGGGGCATTTACAAGGTTATCCGGTATATGAATTATTTTGCCGAACGTCAGGCCCAGTTCCATTCTTTTTATCTGATCCGGTATGAAGAGATGCATGCTGATCTCAGCAAAGTACTGGGGCAAATCTGCCAACAGATGGGTATAGAAGTATCATCGGAACACATCCACGCCGCAGTAGAATGGTCGCAATTCGATAATATGCAGGAAAGAGAGCGCGGCGGTTTTTACACCCAAAAAATACGCGAGTTAAACCCTCGCGATATTGAAAACGTGAATACATTTAAGGTGCGAAAAGGCAAAATAGGTTCCTATCGCGAAGAACTCAGCGCAGAAGACATTGCCTTTTTAGATCAGACCATAACGGACCATTTGCATCCGCTTTTTGATTTTTATAAAAACACCTAAATTCCACTTATTCGTATAAAATATGCTATTTTATTCCGCCGAGTTTATCTCGCTTTTTTTACTCATTAGCTTTAGCTATTTTTTTCTTCCCTACCGGTTTCGATGGGTGTTGCTGCTTGTGGCCAGCTACCTGTTTTATATGTATTTCAACTGGTTGTACATGTTTCTTATTTTCAGTTCTACCTTTATTGATTATTGGACAAGCATCCGGATCGGAAAAACTGACCGCCGCAGGGTGCGGCTTTTTTTTCTATTAGTAAGTATTACATTCAACCTGGGCTTGTTGTTTTTCTTTAAATATTTTAATTTTTTCAGCCAGGAATTGGCTGCCGTTTTAGGTTTTTTTGAAATAAGATGGGAGGCGCCGGCACACCGTTTTTTGCTTCCGTTGGGAATTTCTTTTTACACCTTTCAGACGATGAGTTATACCATCGATGTATACAGGGGGCATATCAAGCCGGAGCATCATTTGGGAAAATTCGCCTTATACGTCTCCTTTTTTCCTCAACTAATCGCCGGGCCGATCGAGCGGGCCAAAGGTTTGTTAGCCCAGTTT
>JAEUUQ010000194.1 GCA_016787505.1 Saprospiraceae bacterium
CAGCGGAATGGCTTCGCCCGAAACGGCTGAGCTTTTCACGGCAAAGACAATGATCGCATACCCCAGCGCCATTTGCAGCAAGGCCAGCATAAACTTGATGGGCGTTCGGGGTTCTATTCCCGCCTTACCCAGCCTGACCCATATCCAACTGAATAAAGGCGCAAATATGATGATATAGAAGGGGTTGACCGCCTGGAATTGGGAGGTCTCGAAACCCATCTTATCGACATAGCGGTCGGTAAGGATGTTGAGCGAACCGCCCGCCTGCTCGAATAATACCCAGAATATCATGTGGAAGAAAAACAAAGCAATGAATACGAGCAATCGCTGTCCCTCCGCCCTGTCTTCCGCCTGAAACGAGGTAATGACGAGGTAGCCGATACAACTTAAGCCGACTATGATCAACAAGTAGTTAGTTATACCTTCATTATTGATCAGGAAAGAAAACATAGGTACAGTGACGAGCGCGCCCAGAATAACCAGCCATTCCCGGCTGATACCCATAAAAACAGGCTGTTTGAGTTTCACGGGATCGGGGGCGTTGCCCTTGTCTTCGTATATCCGCATATTATACCAAAATACAATAAGCCCAAATACCATACCGGCGCCGGCAGTGAAAAAGCCGAGCGACCAGTCTACCTCGCGGGCCAAATAACCGCAGGTAAGCGGCGCCAGCAATGCGCCGATGTTGATACCCATGTAAAAAATGGTGAAGGCGCCGTCTTTGCGGTTGTCGTTGCGGTCGTAAAATGTACCCAGGAAGCTGGATATATTGGGCTTGAAAAAGCCGTTACCTACCGCGAGCAACGACAACCCGATGAAAAACAGGCTTTGATTGCCGATAGTAGCACCCAGCGTAAATTGGCCTAATGCCATAAAAATACCGCCCACCAGAATAGCCTTGCGGAAGCCCACCAACTTGTCGGCAAGCATGCCTCCCAATATCGGCGCCGCATACAACAAGGCATTGTATGCACCGTATATGCCGTAAGCACGAGAGTCGGCCTCTCCGCGCTCCATAAGCTTAAATAGCTCATCGGTCATGTACAGGATGAGAAACGCGCGCATCCCGTAAAAGGAAAAACGCTCCCACATTTCTGTGAAGAAGAGCGTAAATAATGCTTTAGGGTGCATCTTGCGTTGTGAGAGCACAACCAGAGGAACCCATACAAGGACGAATATCCATCCAACAATCAACAGTACTAGTCCAGCATCCATTTTATGCCTGTGTTAAGTGGAAAAATGATCTCCAGAAACGATGGCTAAAAATAGACGATTTAATTAAAAGCGAGCAGTTTGCAGTTGTTTAATTTTGTCGGAAGACATTTATAAGGCAGGAATTTTTGACAAACGGGTATTATTCAAATTGATTATTCACATCGGCGGGCAAAAGCGGGTCGTCCAATACCACTCGCCATCCTACTGATTCAGCCATATAGCGGATTACGTCGATCATTTGGTTGCCTTGCCGGCGGGCTTCATCGAGCAGGCGGCTCTCCTCCGCTTTGTTGCGAAGCACCTCTTTAGCGTTTTTATTTAATTTGGTATAGTCTTCCGGGGTAAACGAGTTGAAATAGCTCTCTTCGATATTTTTATAACTGATATCATGATCGATGGCAAGTATTTCGGGCTCCGGCAGATTGCTTATTGTAAGCGTCCGGCTGCTGCTGTCGGCATCAATGCGCACCTTTTCCATATCGTACCCTACCAGCACGCGGCCATTCACTTGGATGATGGCTTGCTTGGAAAAATTCCAGGTGGTTGGCAGCGGCAAATAAAACGTCATTTGCCTGATTCGGGTTTCGTCGTATAATTCGCTGAATTGGCCTTCTACAGTGACCAGCTTGCACACCTGCTGTACTTTTTCAAGTAAAACGGTCGATTGCGAGCGGCTCTGTTGTTCCTGGCGGTCGGCGTAAATGCGGTTGGCAATCCAGAAACCCAAGCCGAATACCACCAGAAACAAAGCTACATAAGCTATTTTTTGCAACATAAAGGGTCTAATCTTTGTCGTTATCCGTTTCCACATCATTGGCAACTTTGGCGGCCAACGCGTGTTTCAATCCTTTGTAGTTTTTTATCACGGCTTTTACCGAACCCACCCGCACAGGCGATTCAATCATCAGCGGAATTCTGTTATTGTCGTCGGAAGCCCAGATAGTCATCGGGTCATCAGTTTTGAAAACGTACCCTTTTATGACCTCAGGGCTGAATTTAAGGGTTTTGAATTTGCCCACGCCTTTGATCCGCTTATGGCTGTCTTTGCCCAGGTATTTCACCCTCAACGGCCATTTCTTTTTGTCGATAAATATTTTGATGGGCACGTTGTCGCCCTGCTTCATGGAGTCAAATTCCACGTTGCGGATGTAGTAGAGAATAGACAAAATATCGTGCAGGCAGCTTTCCACTTCGTATTCCGTGAGTTGTGCCTGGTCTTTGGTTTTGCCGCGCAACGAGGCAATCTTGCCGCGCTTGTGGTCGAAAGTCATTTTGTCGTACATAGAATATCCGCCTTCCTGAACTTCTCTGACAGACAACTCAGGCAACAAGGTTTCTTTATCTACCCACACTTCGTATTTATCGCGAACTTTAAAAAACCAGTCATATGATTTATACGTTTGGCCAATGGCAGAAATGTAGTATTTATTGCCCATGTCTTTTACCCGAAAGGTAATCTCACCCGCCGACAGCCACACGAAATTCCAGTTGTAGTAGAGCTTATAGGTGAGCTCTTCTCCATCCTCAAACACGTTATTCGTCATGTCGCACTGTTCACCAAGCAAGGGGTTTTGACCCGAAGCGGAATCGACAAGCCGGGTAGGCACAGGGAAGGTAAAGGCCATCAAAAAAATCAGCGACAAGGAAGCAAAGCCGTTTTTAATCAAGCTTTTTCTCTTCATTTTCTTATTATTTTAAAACTTTGGTTTTGACGATTACAGCCGCACCAAGTAACGCGGGCACACCGAGGTTTATTATAAATAACGCAAAACTGGCCGTAAGGATGCTTAAAGTATCTACATTATAACTTTCCCATAACCAAAGTGCCAATTCTCCTCGTGTAAGTACGGCGGCAAGTGGCGGCACGGGGATGCCTGTTTGAAACAAATAAATAGCGGCAATACCTGAAAAGATAATATCAGGAGGGATGTCGAGGTTCGTGGCGCGAATCAGCAGAGCGTATTGTGCCACATATACCGAGTAACGGGCGAAGGCCAGTACCAGGGCGCGCCATAGTATGCGTTGGGGATACGGCGCCAGAAAGCTCAGCCGTTGACGAAGTGCATTCGGAGCCCGCCATTTTTTGAGACGGGATGGAAGCGCCATTGCCAGCCGGCCCCCTGCAAAATAAACCAAGGTTAGCACAGCCAGGATACCGGCAGTAGCGAAGGCCGCATACCGCCAGGGCGAGTCAAAACGAGCCATATAAAGCAGTCCGGCCAGCCCGCCCGAAAAAAGCGCTAGCCACTGAGCCAGGCTCCCAACCATCGTTGCAGCTACGCCGGCGCCATATTGTCCTGCGGGTAATATCGCCAGCCTGCCTCCGTATTCGCCAACGCGATTGGGGGTGAGTTGCGAAAAAGATACCCCGGCCATAATGCCGCGCAGCGCCTGGCGCTTATTGATCGGGGCAAAAGGCATCATCAGGCAGCGCCACTTTTGCGCTTCCAGCATCCAATTGACCGGCATTAGCACAGCGGCGGCAAGCAGCCAGGGCATTTTTTCAGGCCACAGCCCGGCCAAATGGCGCCATAAGCCCGACATACCGGCCTCCACTACCACCTGACGGTACAGTATGTAGCCCAACCAGCCCACCAACAGCGCTTTGAGTAGGCCTACCCATAGCCGGCGCCGGCGAAAAAAGGCCTCCTGTATGACAATAGTTTTCTCTATACCCACATGCGTGGCAGTTTTTTAATAAAAATACAAGTACTTTCGGGTTTATAAACCGATCTGATGAGCGAATCGACGCGCCGCATACTGGGCATCGACCCGGGCACCAATATATTGGGGTTTGCCGTTATAGAATTGGACCAGCGGCAGGTAAACGTGCTGGAACTCGGCGTTCTACGACTCAGCGCTACTATATCGCCTTATACCAAACTCAAACGCATTTACGATCGCGTCCAGGAGCTTATCCGTACCTTCCACCCCCGGGAAATGGCCATTGAGGCGCCATTTTATGGCAATAATGTACAATCGATGCTCAAACTGGGCCGCGCCCAGGGTGTAGCCATCGCTGCCGCCATCTCTAGCGACCTGGAGGTAACCGAATACTCCCCAAAAAAAGTGAAACAATCGGTCACCGGCAATGGCAACGCCTCCAAAGAACAGGTGGCTGCCATGCTCGCCAACCAATTGAAGCTCGACCTCAGCGGCCAATATCTCGATGCTACCGACGCGCTTGCCGTGGCCATGTGCCATTATTACCAAAACAAATTGGCCGGTTCGGGCCAAAAAAAGTATGGCGGGTGGGGAGATTTTTTAAAAAACAACCCGGATAAAATTGGTTAAGGAAGATTGGCTGCAATTTCGGCCGCCAGTGCCGCCATTTCATCGGCGGCAATTTCCAGTGGCGCCCGGCCGAAGGTCATATCCGAGATTGCATTGATGGGCACCAGGTGAATATGGGTGTGGGGCACTTCGAGGCCGATCACGGCCACGCCGATACGTTGGCAGGTAACCGTAGCTTCTACAGCTTTAGCCACCCGCTTTGCAAACAGCATCAGGCCGGCGAGGTGCTCGTCGTCCATATCAAAGACATAGTCTATTTCGAGTTTGGGAACGACCAGCGTATGCCCTTTTGCCAAAGGGCGAACATCCAGAAAAGCCAGATAATCGGGCGTTTCAGCTATTTTATGGCAAGGAATTTCGCCATTGATAATACGCGTAAAAATACTGGCCATGGTATTAGTCAATTGTAATGTTGACAATTTCAAATTCCATATTGCCGTTGGGCGTTACTACTTTAGCAATATCGCCTACGCTTTTGCCGAGCAAGCCCTGGCCCATCGGTGAATTGACCGAAATTTTCATCGTCTTCAGGTCGGCTTCTGATTCGGATACCAATTTATAGGTAAGTTCTCTTGCCGTCTTCAGGTTTTTAATCGTCACATTAGCCATGACGGTTACTTTGGAGGCATCCAACTGGCTTTGGTCGAGTATTCTGGCATTAGACAACACCATTTCCAACTCGTTGATGCGCAATTCGAGCATTCCTTGCGCCTCTTTGGCGGCATCGTATTCCGCATTTTCTGAGAGGTCGCCTTTTTCGCGGGCTTCGGCAATTGCACGGGCTGCTTCATCGCGGCCTACTGATTTCATCTCGTCCAGATCTGCCTTGAGTTTGTTAAAACCCTCTTGCGTCAAATAATTAATAATTGACATAATCTTAATTTTTTCATAAACACAAATCGCTTTAGGTATGATATAAAAGGCAAGAACGCTTTCACGGAGGTGCGTGAAAACGTTCTTGCCTTTAAATAACGCTCCCAATATAGGGATTGTTTTTTATTTATTCAAGCGCTTTATATGCCGAAGCGAACACCGAAGTTGTGCGTGCCGTTCCAAACGCGGGTTTGGCGATACGCATATTCGATTCCCAAGCGCGAATTTTTGTTCGTCTTGCTCAACGGTACTTGTACGGCAACGCCGGCACTGAGGCCGGTCTCTATAGGAGCTGTGATTTCGTCGCTGCTGCCAAACTCGTAGCGATAAGCTCCGCGCAGCATAAAGAAATCTTTGAGCGCATATTCAAACCCGCCGCCCACTTGGTCTTGCGAGAAAGAGTGCGCAGTGAAGTGGCCCAATACCGTAAATCGGTGGGCAGCGCCAAAATAGATATCGTACGACATCCCGAGGTTGAGCAGCGATGGCAATTCAAATCCTTCCGGACGCGTCTCATACGTGAGTGGGTATTCGCCACGACCCGGGCGCGGGCGCTGTACCGAAAGGCCCTCGCCTCCGAAGCGCATACGCGAGCCGATGTTGCGCAAAGAAATTCCAAATTTGAAGTTTTCCTTTTCGCCGGTCACGTATTGCACGCCTGCGTCAATGCCGAAGCCGAAAGCCGATACGTTGGAAATCGATTCAGAAATAGCGCGGAATAATACCCCTACTGAAACTTTGTTTTCAAACGTATTGCTATAGCCGAATGCCAGGTTGAAAAAGCTGGGCGAATAATCAGCACCAGTACCCTCGGGCTGTGCGGTAGTCGTTACAGGGATATCGCCAAAGTCGAGCGCCATCAAGCTAAAACCAAAGGCGCCTCCTTTTCCAACGCGCTGGGAAATGCCAAATGCATTGGTATTGATGCCGGTACCCTGCAGATAAATGGAGTTTCCGATCAGCACCTCCGTTTTGTTGATACGCGACATGCCCGCCACGTTGACGTGCATGGCCTCTACCCCCGTTACCAGCGAAGAAGTCATTGCGCTCAAACCCGCCGAACGCGCATATGGCATCATCAGCAACTCGTAAGCGCCCGCTTCGCCCTGCCTGTCAGGGTTACCCGCTTGCATAGCCAGGGGCAGCGCGCAGAGGCCGGTGAGTAGTAGTATATGGTAAAAAACCTTGCTCATATTTTGATGATTTTCAA
>JAEUUQ010000216.1 GCA_016787505.1 Saprospiraceae bacterium
CGCTCCCTATCTACTCTTTACCGTCACCGACGCTCAGGGCAACGTAGTGCGCCACCTCAAAGAGCCGGCTAAGAAAGGGCTCAAGCGGATTGTGTGGGATTTCCGCTACGCTACGCCCGCGCCCACCAACCAGCGCTATACGCCCGAGCCCGACCAGCTTTTCGGCAGTGGAGAAACCGGCCACCTGGCCATGCCGGGTACCTATTCGGTAACCATGCAGTTGTTTGAAAACGGGAATATCACTACGTTGGCAGGCCCGGTGAGCTTTGAATGCAAGCCGCTCAATATCGCCACCCTGCCCGCTACCGATAAAAAAGACTACGACGAATTCTGCAAAAAAGTCACCGATTTGCGTAAGGCTGTTAGCGCCGCCGGCGATATACATGGCGCCATGTCGTATAAATTGGGACAAATAAAAATTGCCATACAAGACATGCCCGCCCCTGTGCAATCCCTTTCACAACAGGTATACAACCTCGAGATGCGTTTGGCCGCCGTCAATGTAAAACTCAACGGCGACGCCACCCGTGCCCGTCGCGAATTTGAAACGGCGCCTTCGATCAACGACCGCGTAGGTATCGCCGAAGGCGGCATGTGGACGGTAACCTCGGCGCCCACCGCTACCTTCCGCGATGCTTACGAGGTGGCCAACAAGCAATTCGGTCCGGTGCTACAGGAACTCAAAGCTATCGATGCCGACTTGAAAAAGTTGGAAGAAGAGCTTGAGAAGAATAATGCGCCGTATACGCCAGGTAGATGGCCGAAGTGGTGATGTTCTCTGTTCTCTGTTCTCTGTTCTCTGTTCTCTGTCTAACTGGCAAAGATAAGATAACGGAGAACAGAGAACGGATAACCGACAACTGACAACCCACTTTGTAGCGATTGCCCCTTTTTTGGTAGTAAAAGAGGGCTTTTTGTTAAAATATGCTTTCTGTTGACGCAAACGGCGTTTGTACTTCCAAAGATTGACAACTCCCAAACCCTTGCTGCATATTGCGTGGAAATTCATAAACCGACTCAAAACAATGCAGCCATGAAAAGTAATCAGCCAAACCGCCTGGCTATGCGATATTTATCTGTATGCCTTCTCTGCTTACTTGCACTTCCTCAGCTAACCTCACAAATCTATGTGGGTGTTACGGTGCTCAGTGGAAATTCAACTACTACCTGCACCGACCCCTTTGATCCTGCCGACCCAGGTTGGAGCATCAGGGTAGAAAATGAAGATTGGGTACCATACTTCGGTACGGGCCCTTGTCCATTTTCCGTATTGCCTAATTTGCAATACCAGGCAGCCTATGAATGGCAGGGTGTGGTTCCCGCTACGGTTAAGGTGTGTTTTGAAGCTTACGAACACGACCCCAACCTTATCATCATTGTTTGCAGCAACCGGCAATGCATCGCCCAGACCTGCCTCGACCTGGCTATTCCGGCTCTGGGGCAGAGCGCCGACTACACGATCACCCTGCCAAGCGGATTGCCCTCGGCGGGCAGCGCACAGATAAGGGTGGCCACCAGCGGGTCGCCTATAGGGCCCAGTGTAGGTGTGTGTAGTTACACCCAAGCATATGGGGTAGCAGGAACAGATATTAATCGGGGTTACAAGATACTCGAAACCGCAGACGGTAATTTCATTATCGCCGGAGAATGGAACGGCGAGGCCTACCTGATGAAGACAGACAACCAGGGTAACCAATTGGCCTACCGAGCTTATGGCGCGGAAATCGGCGGCGATTCCAAATTTCTCGATATTAAATCCGCCCCGGACGGCGGATATGTTGTGGCCGGCGAATGTACCCATTGTATGGGCGCCGACACTACCATAAAAGTGGTTGTGATGAAAGTACAAGCCGACTTTGAGCCTGATGCGGCAACGCCCATCCACAAATTCGGCAAAGCTAATGGCGGCCCCTTCCCCACCAACGGTCAGCGCTACACCCCGGCTCTGGCTGCCGCCCCCGACGGCTACCTGCTGGCCAGTACTGCCGGTATTGGCGGGGCGCTTAATGCGGAAGACCTCGTTTTGACCAAACTCTCCTTTGCGCTAGACTCCCTTTGGTCGAAATTTCACCTGCTCGGCTTTTTCGAACGGGCAAGCGACCTGGTATTCACAGACGACGGATACACAATGACCATCAATCGGGCATTTTTAACTGATATGATTGTATTAAAAACAGACTTAGATGGGGAGGCCATTTGGTCACAAATTGTAAATGCTAATTCGCTCCTATCAGTTGAATACATAATGGCTAACCAGCAATTAGTATTGGCCGGAAGCCGGGCCACGGCTTCCCAACAAGCCGATGTGTTGCTTTATCGACTTGATGTGGCTTCGGGCGACCCACTTGATTCTCTCATTTTTGGCGAAGCGCTCAACGATGCAGGTATTGATTTGCATCTGCTGGAAGACGATAATCTACTACTTGCCGCTCATTTTGCACAACCCAATGATTTTGGCGCCTACCTCAC
>JAEUUQ010000251.1 GCA_016787505.1 Saprospiraceae bacterium
CAAACTGGCCTCGCTGGTAACCCCCTTGAAGGTAATCCCCACGACGGTGGAAATTCTCGATATCGCCGGCCTCATCAAAGGCGCCAGCAAAGGCGAAGGCCTGGGCAACCAGTTTTTGGCCAATATCCGCGAAGTAGACGCTATCGTTCACGTGGTGCGCTGCTTCGACGACGATAATGTGGTGCACGTAGACGGCAGCGTCAACCCCGTGCGCGATAAGGAGATCATCGATACCGAGCTGATCTTCAAGGACATGGAAACGGTGGAAAAGCGCCTCGACAACCTGCGCCGCCAGGCCAAAAGCGCCGAAAAGGAAGCTATCCGCGCGGTTGAAAATGCCGAAAAAATACTCCGCCACCTCGAAAGCGGCCAACCTGCCCGCTCAGCAGACCTCGATGAGGAAGGCAAGCAACTCGTGGAGACGATGTTCCTGCTCACGGCCAAACCTATTTTGTATGTGTGCAACGTAGATGAAAATTCGGTGCTCACAGGCAATAAACATACAGAGGCTTTTGCACAATTGGTAGCCCCCGAAAACGCGGAAGTGATCCTGATCAGCGCTGAAATTGAAGCCGAAATCGCACAACTGGAAACCCGGGAAGAACGCCTGGAATTCCTCGAAACGATGGGCTTGCACGAACCCGGCGTCAACCGCTTGATCAAAGCCTGTTATCATTTGCTCAACCTGATCACTTATTTCACCGCCGGCGAAAAAGAAGTGCGCGCCTGGACGATCCACCGCGGCATGAAAGCCCCCCAGGCCGCAGGCGTGATCCACACCGATTTCGAGCGAGGCTTTATCCGCGCAGAAGTCATCAAATACGACGTATTCGTACAGTATGGCTCCGAACATGCGGTAAAGGAAGCAGGTAAAATGAACGTAGAAGGTAAAGAATATGTGGTAGGCGACGGAGATGTGATGCACTTCCGCTTTAACGTATAAGTCACTCCCGGCCTGAAGCTGCCTGGCGCTCCAGGAATTTCTGCCGGATGACATCCTGCACGCTTATTCCTTCGATTTTGCTATCCAGCCAGGATATAATATCGAGGTAAAGGAAGGGGCGTCGTTCGAATGGGTCGTTTTCCAACTTTCTGAGCTTATCGCGCAACCGGATGAATTCCCCCCGCAACTCGTTGGCCCGCATACGTGGAATTTTGCGCAAGAAGCGGAAAATCTCCTTTTGCACCTCGTTGAGGTCTTCTTTTTTTAATAAAAACCGGAACACTGATTTTACCTGGTATTCCAATAGTTGCGCATTGCCCAGCTCAAAATGGGCGATCAGGCTGAGAATACGCGCAAATCCCTGGATATCCTCCCGGTAATCCGGATTTTTTTGATTGATGATCAGGTTGAGATAATGAATCGCATTACTATTGTCGCCACTACCAAAATACAAACAGGCTATCCGGTAATAAAACACCATAATCCGGTGGTTATCCCAGTTGTATTCATCGTGTTGAATGAGCTTATCCAGCTCGGGGACTAGTGCAAGCCCCTCAGAAAAAGTGCCTTCTAGGTAGTGTTTTTTAATGCTATGTATGAATTTATAGAGCTGAAACAAACCCGCAATATTTTTATCTTCACCCAAATCGAATTGGTCATTAAATTCGAGCAATTCATCCAACACTTCCACAAATCGCTTGTAATACAGGGTGTTAAACAACGCGCTGAGCAAATTGTGCAGTCCTTTGAGATACAGCGGAGGGTTCACCCTGATCAGATCGGGCGACTCATGGAATAAATCCACCCACTTTTGGGCATAGCGATAACAAAAAGCGAATTCCTGGGTCATGTGGTAATACCAAACGTGGGCCTGGCAGAAGTAAACCTTGCCCCAAAAGTCGAGTTTATCATAGTTCAGTTTGGGTAGCCTCGCCTGGAAAAATTCTTTTACATAATAATAATCCTTTTTGTTGCGCACGTAACCCACCTTGAGATAAAGCCCGTAGAGCTGAAGCGAGAGGTTGGTAAAAGCGTGTGTGCTGGCTACAAGGGTATTGAGTTCGATGGCTTGCGAGGTGAGTTGTTCTGCCCTTCCGGCAATGCTACGCGTGATATACTGGCCCTCGATTAACTTTTCAAATTCAACCACTTCAAGTGCCAGGGTATAATGGCGGGTTTCCATAGCCTTTGATTTGGCTTTGTCGAGAATATCCAGGCTTTGACGGTATAATCCCTTGTTGTACAAAATGCGGGCATAATCGATCATTTCCCTGATCTGGATATCGTCGTTGCCGCTTTTATTGAGCAATCGCAGACTGATGAGCATTTGTTTGTATAAATGCGCCTTTAGATTTGACAGCTGCGCCTTTTTAATATCGGGCAGTTTTTTCAAAAGTTCAGCTTCATCATACGTCTTATGCCGTTCCAGAAAGTCAAACAACTGCATAAAAAGCATGTCCTCAGATGCCTGGTTGCGGCCGACGAACAAGCGGAAATGGCGCTTTTCCGAGCGCGTCATCGACTCTATGAGCTGCATTAAATCATCTGTGCGTTGTTTTGGCATTGTAATTTAAAGTAGTATATAAAATTGACAACCAGCAAATTGAATCAGTACACAAGTGTTTCAGGTTTGGATTAATACAATTTTTTGATGCCCTGTCGGTAGGCCAAACAAAATAACTTTGGCCCTCACAAACTTACTTTTTTCTACAGATTAAACACAGTAGTTGTTATGTCGAACCCTCGAGTATTTATTTTTGATACCACACTGCGCGACGGCGAGCAAGTACCCGGCTGCAAATTAAACACCGCACAAAAAATTGAAATAGCCCTCGCCCTGGAGGAATTAGGTGTGGATGTAATCGAAGCGGGTTTCCCAGTGTCGAGCCCAGGCGATTTTGCCTCTGTAGAAGCAGTAAGCAAAGCCGTAAAACACGCCGTAGTATGCGGTTTGTCGAGGGCAGTAGAAAACGACATTGAAGTCGCCGCAAGGGCATTGCGACATGCCAAACACCCGCGTCTACATACAGGTATCGGTGTTTCCGAAATGCATATTCGCTACAAGCTGCGCTGCTCGCCCTCGGAGATTATCGAAAGGGCTGTGGGTGCAGTGAAATTCGCCAAGCGCTTTGTGCATGACGTAGAATTTTACGCCGAAGACGCCGGCCGGGCCGATAATGCCTTCCTGGCCCGGGTGATCGAAGCGGCCATAAAAGCCGGCGCTACGGTGCTCAACATACCTGATACAACCGGTTATTGTCTTCCGGAAGAATACGGCGCCAAGATCCGCTATCTGAAAGAAAACGTAAAGGGTATCGACAAGGCTATTTTATCTACCCATTGCCACAACGACCTGGGGTTAGCCACCGCAAACTCTATCGCCGGGCTTCAAAACGGCGCC
>JAEUUQ010000273.1 GCA_016787505.1 Saprospiraceae bacterium
CGGTACTTACGAATAGCACAGAAAAAATACCACGCGGGCAAGCGTTACAGAAAAAAACGCAGACAGCTAAGCAGCATAGAAAAACAAGCGCTACGATAGCCTGGTATCACAGAAAACAACGAACTCAACGATAGTCAAAAATCACTTGAATAGCCAAGCAGGCAATGTAAAAAAGAAAAGCCGCTAACTCCGCATGGTCGTACATGCCGCCTCAGGGCTAAGAAATGACCAGGGAAGGCGGCACGTCGTCCATGCCACAGTTAGGCCTGATTAGAAAAAATAAAAATGCTAAATAAAATACTTCGAGCATTGGGGTTAATTAAAAAAGCGGATAAATCAAATACATCTTCTAAAAGAGATGATTCTCAAGTAAAGAGTCAGAAAAGAGATTTAATATTGGAGAGTTTTCTCATTGAAGTAGCGAAGGAGTTTGAAGATGAAATCGAATTTAAAGCTGCTGCAAAAAGAGTAGCATCTAAATTGGAATTTGAAAAGGCAAAAGAACTTCCAAGGTATTTTCATAATAATCCACCTGAACCTAAAAGTTTAAAAAGCAAAACTGCTAAATATGGATTGTTAGGAGTATGGATGAGTGTTTGTCAAGATTCAGTATTTGAAATTTTATATAATTACAAAGAGAAAGCAATTCCGACATTGTATTCTATCGGATTTGGAGTTTATGATTGGACGCAATACAAAGCAATAAACATTTTATGTAGATTAGCCGATGAGGGAATTCAAACAGATGAAATATTGAAAGATATTGGAGAAGAAATAAATTACTTTAGATATGAAGCGGTTTTTCCTTCGATAGAATCGCTTTCACGAATTTCAGACAATCAGGAAATACCTAAAATCATACTCAATATTTTTGACGAATACTCAAATGACGACCCAATTGACGGATTACATATTTTAAGAACCTTAGTAAAGAATTATCCTGAAAGCGTTAAAAGTAAACTTGAGTTTATTAAGTCAATTGCCAGAGGCAAAGGAATAGAAAATCGGTCTCCATTGCTTGATGGAGCCGTTTTATCAATTGATAAAGAAGGGAACGAAATTTATTCAATTAGAGGAGAGGAAATTGAAGGGAACTTTGAAGAATTACATAGAATTAATGCGACTGCATTATTTTACCACTTAGATTCTACTGACAAAGAAATTAATGGACTCATTGAATATTGGGCTAAAAATGCAAAAGAAGAATCTCATAGAAATATGATAATCGAACTGAAAAAGATAAAAAGCGAGACCTAACAAATGCTTTAATGTGCATATTGGCTATGCGCTGCTACGCCATTTAGCCAACCGTCAAGCTGAACAAGTTGAAAAGTAGTTGCAACCATGCATCCACGGCCATTGAGTGAAGTCAAAACAATTGCTGCAATAGTTGCCGGCACCTACGTGGCAGCAGGCGGCGCAGGTTTGGGTAGTATTCTTTATCTTTTTCATGCCGGGTAATTCTGCATATTCACATTTTTGCATTCTTCCAATAAAGCAACCGCCCGTGTGCCGTTTCAAATTCCTGTTCTCCCAAATAGATCACGGCACAATAGTCAGGGGGGACGCCGCTTGTCTGTTGCCACCAGGCCAGGCCGGAAAACAGGCGGGTATTGAAGGTTTGGGAGGCTTTGAACTCGACAGATTTCAGTGCGCCGTCTTCTTCGATGAGGAGATCCACTTCATTGCCATTGCTGTCGCGCCAAAACCAAAACTGGGGCCTTATACCCTGGTGTACGCGCGATTTGTAAAGCTCCATCAGCAACATATTTTCGATGATATTTCCAAAGTAATAGTGCGTACTTAGCTGCTCCGCCGAAGTAATGCCCAGCAAATAACAAAGCAAGCCTGTATCGGTGAAATACATTTTGGGCGATTTGATGAGCCGTTTATTAAAGTTGTTGAAATAAGGCTGGAGAAAATAAACCAGGTAAGATGCCTCCAAAATGGATAGCCACGATTTTACCGTATTTACCGATACGTCTGCGTCTTTGGACAGCGTGCTGAGATTCAGCAATTGCCCGACGCGCCCCGCACATAGTCGCACAAAGCGGTTGAACTGCGCCAGGTCGCCCACATTTTGAAGCAGGCGCACGTCGCGCTGCAAATATGTATCGAGGTAATTCGGATAGACGAGCGAGGGTGGCGCCGACTTGTCGTAAATGACCGGATACCCCCCCTGAAATGCCCACTGTTCGCTGCTAAGGGTATGTTGAATTTCCTCTGGCAATTCATTCCAACTCAAAGGCAGTAGGTTAAGGATACCCACCCGACCTGCGAGTGATTGGGTGATTTTTTCCATCATGAGGAAATTTTGCGAGCCGGAAAGGACGAAACGCAAATCGCGATTGCCATCTACCACACCTTGTAGGTAAGAAAAAAGGTGTGGTACCCGCTGGGCTTCGTCGAGTATTGCGCCTTGAGGAAAAGAAGCCAAAAATCGACGGGGATCTTGCTGGGCAAACAACTGCGTGTCGGGGTTTTCTAAGTTGGCATATGGCAAATCGGGCAGAAGATGCCGCAGCAAGGTCGTTTTACCCGATTGTCGCGGCCCTCCTACATACACGATGGGAAAGTATTGCATCAATTTGCCTACTTGCGGCATGAGTTGACGGGTAATCATTTTTATGTAAATTTGAATTTACAATGCAAAAATACATAAATTATTTCAAAATTCGTCCGACATATTTTATTTGAAGCAACATTACTTATTCTTTGGGACTGCACCTCAAAGACTCTACTGCTTGCATAAATATTCTACGGCAAACAGTAGCTTTGTTTCCGCTTTTCCGCCGAATTGAAGAAGGTGAAATCCACACAGACATGGGACGATTACATGAAGCAAATGAATGAATTGAGGGATTTCGCAGGTTCCGAGATGTGGGAGCAAGTGGATAGCACGCAGTAAGCGCTTAGGGCTTCAAACCCATCAAGCTACACAATATTACTAATTTAACCACCATAGCCGTACCGGCTGCAAGAGCATTGCTTTTGCAGCCGGTACAGTTTGTTTTTCAGTCAATCAACATAATCGCCGCAATCGTCTCTATCCCCTCCCAGAGACAACCGATGCGCACATTTTCGTTTTCGCCGTGCTGGTTGTTGTCGTAATTGACCACAGGCACAGAGATGGGCGGCGTATTCAGTTTTTCTTCAAAAAGATATAAAGGCAGGCTACCGCCGGCAGAGGGCATCAATATCACATCCTGGGGTGTCGTCGATTTGACGGCCTGGATGACCTGCCGGGAGATGGGCAAGTCCATGGAGGTGCGCTGAGCATTGTAGCCCGTGCCGCTGCGCACAGTAGCGATATTAGCGTATTGCAGACGTTCTTCGTCGGTGGGTTCGCGGTCGAGTACGTAGTAGCCCTGCTTTTTCACGTGGTCGATCACCTTCTGGATCTGTCGCTGGTAATCGTTGCCTTTTACCAGTCGCAGGTCGAGCGTCACCGTGGCCATGGTGGGGATGATATTGCTGGCCAGCCGGCCCACGTTGGCGCTCACGATGCCGTTGATGTTGAGCGTAGGCTGGGTGGTGATCGCTTCGAGAAACGTCAAGGCGGGGTTTTCCGATTGGGCGAAGGCCAGTTCCTGTTGCATCATCGGGGCGGGATCGGGGATGGCGGCCAGGGCGGCGCGTTCGGAGGCGCTGAGGGGCGCCACGTCGTCGTAGAAGCCGTCGATGAGTACGCGGCCATTGTCGTCTTTCATGGTGGCCAGGAGCCGCACGAGTTTCATGGCCGGATTGGGCGCCCAGTTGCCATAGTTGCCGCTGTGCAGCGGGCGCTTGGCCCCAAAAACCGTGAGGTTCATATTCACGTCTCCGCGCACGCCGAAGGTGATCTGCTTTTTTCCCGAGGCGTGCATGGGACCGTCGCAGATGATCCAGGCCTCGGCTTGTAGCAGGGATTTGTATTTATCTAAAATCTCACCGAGGTTAGTAGAGCCTTTTTCTTCTTCGCCTTCGAAGAAAAACTTGATATTTATCTTAGGCGTAAGGCCGGTGCGGCGAATGGCATCGTAGGCATTGAGTATGGTAAAAACGCCGGCTTTGTCGTCGGCGGCAGCCCGGGCATAGAGGCGCCAGTCGGGATTGATGGCCGCGCCAGGTGCTGGAAAGTCTACAAACTGCCCACCTTTGTCAAGTGGGGCGCCGGCCAGTTGGGGTTTGAAAGGCGACAGACCTTCGGCCCACTTGTCGGGATTCACGGGCTGCCCGTCGTAGTGGGCGTAAAAGATGAGGGTTCGGGTAGCGCCGGGGGTTAGTACCTCGCCGTATACTGCGGGAATAGCGCCCTCGGTGTCGGCATGGAGCAGGCGCACGTTTTGGATGCCTCTTTTTTTCATCATACCGGCAACATACTCCGCGTTGGCTTGTAATTGCGCGGGGTCGTTCATGGTATTGGGTATAGCGAGGAAGTCCATGTATTCCTTCAGCAAATCGCGGTGGCGGGACTGGTGGTCGGCGCGAATTTTTTCGACGGCTTTGCTTTGGCTGAAAAGAAATTGGGCGCAGCCCGATAGCAATAAAAGGAGAAGGTATTTAGGCATGTGACGTCGATTGTACGGTGGAATGATTACAATAATACTAATTTTTTACGCAAGGGGCGCTATTCCCAATGAATAGCGCCCCTGCGCAACCTACAACCTACAACCTACAACTACCAAATCCTCACCCTCGAACTATCGGGCACATACATAGCCTGGCCTGACTTCACACCGAATGTTTCGTAAAAAGCATCCACGCTCACATAGGGGCCGTTTACGCGCCATTTGGCGGGCGAGTGCACATCGACCAGCAGGCGGGTTTTCAGCGCTTCCTCGCGGATGTGGCCGAGCCATCCCAGGGCATAGCCGAGGAAATAGCGCTGCGCCGGGTTTAGCCCATTAATAGATTTATTTTCCTTGTATTGGGCGGTTTGCACAAACGCATCCCAGCCGAGCAGGATACCGCCCAGGTCGGCGATATTCTCACCCAAAGTGGCTTTGCCGTTGATTTTATACCCGGGCAGGGGTTCGTATTGGTTGAATTGGTTGACCATCACCTCCGCCCTTTTATTGAATTTTTCCTCGTCGTCTTTTGTCCACCAGCTCACCAGGTTGCCTTTTTCGTCAAACTGGCGGCCCTGGTCGTCGAAGCCGTGGGTGATCTCGTGGCCGATGGTGGAAGCGCCGGCATAGCCGTATACGAGGGCGTCGTCGAGTTCTTCATCGCGGAATCCCGGCACGGTAAAGATGCCGGCGGGAAGTACGATTTCGTTGTTGGAGGGGTTGTAGTAAGCGTTATAGGTTTGGGGAGTCATATCCCATTCGTCGCGGTCGACGGGTTTGCCCAGTTTGTTCACTTGGTATTGGTGCCACCATTCGTGGGCGTTCATCATATTTTGGGCGTAGCTTTCGCGGCCTATCTTCATGGCACTAAAGTCCTTCCACTTATCGGGATAACCCACCTTTTTCTTCATTGTGGCCAGCTTGACGTAGGCTTTTTGCTTCGTGCTGTCGCTCATCCAGGTGAGTTTTTCGATACGGGCTTTGAGTGCAGCGCGAACAGATTCTACCAGGTCTTCGTAGCGTTTTTTCGCTTTCGCGTCAAAATATTCTTTTACATAGAGCTGTCCAAGCAACTCGCCCATCATATTTTCCTCTGCTTCGATGACACGTTTCCAGCGGGGCTTTTGCGTTTTGGCGCCTGAGAACAATTGGCTAAAAGCAAAGGCTTCGTTGCCGAAATCATCGGGCAGCGTTTCTGCGTAAGATTCCAGCAAGTGGTAGCGCAGGTTGTGCTTCCAGGTAAGCAAGGGAGTTGACTTGAGGGCTTTGTCGAGAGCCTTGTAGTATTCGGGTTGGCCGACAATCACGGAATCCACCTTGGGAATACCCATCGTATTCAGATAATTGGGCAGGTCGCAATTGGGGCACATTTTATAAAAAGCCTGCAGGCTCATCTTATTGTAGTTGGCATAGGGATCGCGCAAGTCTTCCAATTTGCGGTGTACCTTGGCGAGGCCCGTTTCGAGGGCCAGCATATCTTTTGCCGATTTGTCGGCGGCGGCCTGATCCAAACCCGACAGTTGGAGCATCTTACTTACGTGCTGCAGGTAAGTATTGCGAATATTTTGGGTAGCGGAGTCGTTTTTAAAATAATATTCCCTTTCGGGCAATCCCAGGCCGGTTTGCCAGAATTGCAGGGCGATAGCTTCGCTATTTTTGGAATCCTGGCCGATATAGGTACCGATGATCGTACCTACGCCCAGGCGTTCGAGTTTGCCCACCATCGTGCTCAATTGCTTGGCATCTTTGATGGCGTCGATTTCGTCGAGCAGGGGCTGGAGGGGTTTCAGGCCGTTGGTTCCGATAGCGGCACTGTCCATAGCGGTAGCCCAAAAATCGCCGATTTTTTGTTCGGCGCTACCTTGGGATGCCTTTTGAGCTGCGGCTTGTTCGGTAATTTTGCGTAGGCGATTCCTGTTTTCTTCAATCACCAGGTAGGCGATGCCCCAGCTACTTTGCTCGTCGGGGATGGGGTTATTTTTAATCCATCCGCCATTAGCGAAAGCAAAAAAGTCATCGCCAGGGTTCACCGTAGTGTCCATGTTGGCAGAAAGAATATCTTTTGCGGGGGTTTCGGACTGAGGTGCGGGTTGTTTGCAGCCATAGGCCAAAAGCAGAATTGCAGTCAGGGTGAAAATAATCGATTTCATATAAATATTACGTTAAGGAATGAATGCCCGAAGATAGTCAAAACTAATCGCGATAGAACATCCACTTGCCCAATTCTTTGAGCGTCACCTTTTTGCCATACATGAGGATGCCGACGCGGTAGATGCGCCCCGACAGCCATACCAGGAAGACAGCGGTGGCCAGCAGGAGCACAATGGAGAGGGCCACCTGCCAGGCCGGCGGGTCGAAGGCCAGTCGGGCCGGCATCACGATAGGAGAAAACAGCGGAAAAAGCGACGACCACACCGCGAGGCTGGAATGGGGCGCCTGCACGGCCACCATCATGATATAAAAAGCCAGCACCACAGGTATCGTAATAGGAATCGTGAGCGACTGCCCTTCGCCGAGGTCGTCGCCCATGGCTGAGCCCACGGCGGCAAAAAGCGAGGAATACATAAAATACCCACCCAGGAAATACAAAATAAACAGGGGAAAAATCAGCCACCAGGAGATGCGTTTCACCTCTGCCATTACTTGCGCCATCACTAGCTGGGCATCTTCGCCATTCATCTCCGGAGGAGGTGCTGCGCTGGGCATTTGGGAGGCGTCGAATCCGAAAAACAGGTTGGCGATCACCACGATAAGTGGCAGCAGTACGGCCCAGATGGCGACTTGGGTTAGCCCCACTGCGCCTACGCCGATAATCTTGCCCATCATAAGCTGGAAGGGGCGCACCGACGAGATCATCACCTCTACAATACGGCTGGTTTTTTCTTCCATCACGCTGCGCATCACCATCATGCCGTAGATAAACACCGTCATATACATAATAATGCCCATAAAAAAGCCGATAGCCGCGCCGACGGCGCCTGATAGTTGGTTGTCGGCGTCGGCAGTGGGCGTGATAGGTTTGGGCTCCAGCTCCACCTTAGTATCCAGCGCTTCTAATTCCTTGCGATCAAACTTGAGTTGGTCTATTTTGTAATCGCGCAAGCTGCTGCGCACTTTTTGGATAATAAGGGGTTCGATGTCGAGCGTCAGCTTGTCGTCGGAATAATAATACACCCGGAAAGTTTTGTCGAGCAGGTTGTCGGGTTTGGGAATAAGCAGCACCCCGCTATAGTCGTATTGGTCAAATTGATAGATCAGCGTATCGAGGGGGATATTTACAAACTTAAAATAGAGGTTGCGTTCATCTTTGATAGCGCCTTTGAGGATATCGCCTTGGTCGATCACGGCGATGTGCTTGGCGTCGTCGCTTTCATATCTAAAAATAAAACCCACCACCACTATAAATACCCCGAATGCAAGCGGGGTGAGCAAAGTGGCCAGGATAAACGAGCGCCGGGTGACGCGTGTGAGATATTCCCTTTTGACGATCAGCCAAAGTTTATGCATGCCGGTTGTAGTGCTTTCCCACCAAATATAGAGAGGATAGGCGGCTGCAAAGAAAAATAGTGCGATTATGTACAAAATGCGGCAATTGGCCGGTAAGTGGAAATCGTTTCGCTTCTTTTGCGCTTTTCGCAATCCTTTTTAGCTTTGCAGGAAACTTGCAAACAACATGGAAAGCACAAGCGCTAAAAAATCTATTGCATTCGATTGGCTGATGACCTTTGTTTCGCTGGGAGCCGTCATTCTTCTGCTTGCATTTGCCGACGAATGGTTCTGGTTGGCGTTGCCTTTTTTCCTGACTTATTTGGTGCGGGCCCTGGATAGCATGTAATGCGCTGCCCGCAATAGCTACCCCTAAAACGCCATTGTGACGTCGATCTTGTATGAGAAATCTTTACCCTGAAATGGAGGTTGCGTAAGAAGCGATTGAGGGCTTTTTATGCAACCCCAATTTCCAATTGATAAAATCCCTTGAACATGTACGACGTCCTTATTGTCAGTTTCCTCACGGCGTTTACGCTCACCTATTTCGCCATTCCATCTATCATCCAGATAGCCAGGGAGAGAAACCTGGGCGATGTGCCCATTGAGCGCAGCTCGCATACGGTTATTACGCCTTCTTTGGGGGGTATAGCCATCTTTTCGGGGTCAATCTTTTCTATTGTGATGTGGACTCCTTTTGGTGATTTCGGCAATCTGCAATACATCCTGTGTGCTTATATCATTTTGTTTTTGATAGGCGCCAAAGACGACCTATCTCCCATGTCGCCTTATGCGAAAATGGCGGGTCAGGTACTGGCTGCTACTATTCTGGTTTTTAAATCAAATATCCAGCTCACCAGCCTGTATGGCATATTGGGTCAGGTTGGCCCGCTCCCGGTCTGGTTAGCCCTCACATTATCTCTACTCACCATCCTGGCCATCATTAACGCCTTTAATTTGATCGACGGCATCGACGGCCTGGCAGGGAGTCTGGGCGCGCTGATTGCCGCTACGCTGGGTTGTTGGTTTTTTCTGACCGACCACTACGAATACGCCATCATGGCCTTTGCCACCGTGGGCGCCGTACTGGCTTTTTTGCGCTATAATTTTACGCCCGCCAAGATATTTATGGGCGATACGGGTTCTCTGCTGATCGGGATGGTTTGCGCCGTATTGGCCATCCAGTTTATCGATATCAACTACCAGTTGGAAGTAGGCCACCCGTTTAAGTTCGACAATATACCGGCGGTTGCAATAGGCATTTTGATACTGCCTTTATACGATACCGTCAGGGTATTTATCACCCGTTTATTGCGGGGGCATTCGCCTTTTCACGCCGACAGGCGCCATATTCACCATTTGCTTATCGATTACGGCATGAGTCACATGCGCGCTACCGCTACGTTGGTATTCATCAATATGCTGTTCATTTGTTTTGTTTTTTC
>JAEUUQ010000291.1 GCA_016787505.1 Saprospiraceae bacterium
GCCGAGGGGGTGTACCAATACCGAATGGATGCGCTGAACGGGGAGCTGAGCCAGGTGGGCGTTATCACCGGACTTGTCAACCCCTCGTTTATCACGGCTTCCCCCGACGGCCACTACCTCTATGCCGTAGAAGAAACCGGCCCCGGCGACGACAGCACCGGCCATATCAACGTATTCGAACGCGCCAAAGACGGCAGCTATACGCGATTGAGCCGCCAGTCTACCCACGCCTTTGCGCCTTGCCATGTGGCGGTAGACCAACAAGGGCAGTTCGTGTTCGTAGCCAACTATGTGGGCGGCGTAGTGGCCATGTACCCCCTCGAATCAGACGGCAAACTTTCACCGGCCTGCCATGTAGTAACCCAAACCGGCACGGGCCCCCGCCCAGAACAGGAAGCCTCACATCCGCACCAGGTCGTTCCTTCTGCTGATGGGCGTTTCTTGTATGTGCCCGACTTAGGCGCCGACCGCATTTTTGCCTATAGCATCAACCGCGAGTTGCGCCGCCTCGATCCGCTGCCCGATAGCCTTCAGGCCCGCCTGGCTGCCGGTGCAGGCCCTCGCCACCTCGTCTTTCACCCCAGCTATCCGATGGCCTACGTACTCAACGAACACAATGCCACCGTGACGGTACTGTCAGTCAATGCCGCCAACGGCGCCCTGAGTCCCGAGCAAAGTGTGAATACCCTGCCGGCCGATTTCAGCGAAAAAAACTGGTGCGCCGATATCCACCTCAGCGAGGATGGCCGCTATTTGTACGCATCCAACCGCGGGCACAACAGCCTCGCGATCTTTTCAGTAAACCCCAATGACGGGCGTTTGCAGTTTATCGGTCATGAATCGGTGCGGGGGGAATTTCCGCGCAATTTTGCCGTGGTCCCCGATGGGCGTCATCTACTGGTAGCCAATCAAAATACGGATAACCTGGTGTTGTTTACTATTGGAGAGGACGGGCGCCTCCAGTTTGTGCGGGAGACGAAAGTGCTAACGCCTGTATGTCTTGTATTTAGGTAGTTGTGCAAGCATGATTCTATTTACCACAGAGTTACACGGAGTTTACACGGAGTTGCACGGAGTCAACATCTGGCTCTGTGAAACTCCGTGTAAACTCTGTGTGCCTCTGTGGTTAAAAAAATCTCAGCCCTCAAAAAGCGCTACCGCTTTCGCAAAAATCTCATCCCAGGGCGACACGATCACTATTGGTTGGTTAGAAAAAGGATGGGTAAAGCTGAGCTCCCGGGCGTGCAACAGCAACCGGGAAATGCCCAGCGATTCGCTGAAGTACTTATTATGGTGCAAATCGCCGTGTTTCTTATCTCCGATAATGGGATGCCGCAGGTGCGAAAAATGCTTTCTGATCTGCCGCCAGCGGCCCGTTTCCGGACTTATTGACACCAGGGAATAACGCGCCGTGGCGTACCTGCCCACCGCTGCCGCCAGCTCCGTCTGTGCCAGCCGGCGATAGACGGTCACCGCCTGTTGGCCTTCCGCTCCGGGATAGTCCACAATAGGATGGTCGATCACGCCGGCTTCGTCGATAAAACCGCGCACGATACCGGCGTACTCCTTACTCACCGTTTTCTCGCGGAATACGGCTCCCATTTCACTCGCTCCTTCCTGCGTTTTTCCGAAGAGCAGCACGCCTGAGGTGCCGCGATCCAACCGGTGAATAGGATATACCCGCCGGCCCAGCTGGTTTCGCAGTAGTTGCAGCACAAATACGGTATCCTCGCTGATGCCGGTGCGGTGTACCAGTATCCCGCTGGGTTTATTGATAGCCACCAGCCAATCGTCTTCGAAGAGGATGTCGAAAGTTGTCATAGCAACTTTTTATCCATCACCTCAATCTCAGATCCTTCTGCGAGCATGACCGACTTGGGAGTTTGTTGGTTTAAAAAAGCAAAAGTATTGCCGTAAACCAGGCCGAAATCCACATCGAGTTCGAATGATTTGATATCGAATATTTTCCAGCGGGGGTGGCGGACTTCATATTCAACCGTTTTGTCATCGGCTGGTTTCGAATAGCCCCAATAGTGTTCGGTAATAAATTCGGCTTCGCTGCCGGCGGCCATTTCACGAGGGGTATGATCGGCTGTTAAGCTTAATTTTTGCCACTTATTTTTGCATTTCCAGCGGTATTCTACCTGTAAATCGTTTTCGGTTTTTTTCCAGGTGTGCGCCATTTTCATGGTTTCGTAGCGCTCTTTATAAATCAGGTTGGCCACCAAAGTAATGGCGGGTTTGGGTACTATTTCTTTAATAAAAACAACCCCTCTTTTCCAGTTTCCGTTGTCGTTGTATTTTACATAAAACCGCAGGTTGACTTCTTCAAAATTGACATGAAAAGGAATCCTAAAACCCTTTAACCTGGTATTTAAAAACATAAACCCCACCAGGCTCACGTAGCAAGAGCCGTTCCAGAGATCGAGTTCGGTTTTGGCGGGTATAAAAGGCGCGAGTACACCGGGATCTACCTCAAAATTGGCAATTGCCAGCTTTTTCCATTGTGCGGTTAAAAAATCCATGTGGGATTTATTTTTTATAATTTTTCTCGTAGATGCCTATCCAATCCTGCGGCGTTATCTTTGTGCAAAGCTCGCCGATCAGTTCCATAGGGATATCTTCCGGTTTTTTGAAGCGAATACAGCATTTGCCCATATCCAGCTTTTTTTTGGACACGGCCTGCCATTGGGTTTTAAACCAATCCAGTAAGTCGCCTTCTTCATACATCCCCATATGGTACAACGAAATATAGTTTTTCTGCGAAGCCAGGCTCAAAAAAGGCAGCGGCTGTTTGGGGTCGCAGTGATAGCCCGCGGGGTACAGCGAATGAGGCACGCAATAGCCCAACATGCCATAGCTCATACCTTCAGAAAAACCTTTGGGCAGATTTTTCAAAATGACGTTGCGCAATTCCGAAATAGCCTTTTGCCTGTCGTCGGGCAACTCGGCGATATACGCTTCCGGAGTGGTGGCTTTTGATTGCATAGGTTGTTTGTTTTGGAATACAATATTTTCCCGGTATCTGAAGCAGCCGGTACGGAACACATTTGCAAATCACACTTCACACAAATAATCGCCCCCTCTCACTCTCCCCCTCTCTCACTCTCTCCCTCTTCTTCAAACGGCTCCAGCCAGAAATTATTAAAACCTTCGCCCACAATGATAGCAAGCCTTTGCAGGTTGAGCAATTCCAGCAGAGCCAGGAAAGTGATGATTGCGTGCAGGCGATTTCGGCACGTTTTAAAAATGGAGCTGAAGCCCGTTTTTTTGCCTTTTTTAATTTTTGATAAAATATGCTCCTGCTGCTCTTCTATCGAATAACTAAATTGGACGATCTGGTGAATGGTGGTAGGGTTGGTATTTTCAAAACGCTGCATGACGCGTTCGAAGGCTTTGAGCAACTTAAACAGCGTAACCGACTCCATCTCGACATCAACCAGCGCGCGGGTGGCGATATCCTGTAGTTCGCGGGAGACGTTGCCACGCGGATTTTTTTCGGCGCGTTGGTCTTCCAGCATCCGCATTTCATCCAGCACGCTTTTGTAACGCTTGTATTCCAACAGGCGCATGATCAGTTCTTCGCGGGGGTCTATTTCGTTGCCTTCTTCGTCAAGGGGTTTGCGGGGTAGCAGCATCTTGGCTTTGATGCGGCAGAGCGTGGCGGCCACCAGGATGAACTCGCTGGCCAGGTCGATATTCAGCGATTCCAGATGGTGCATGTAATCGAGAAAATCGGTCGTGATTTTGGAAATAGGAATATCGTAGATATCGAGTTCGTCGCGTTCGATAAAAAACAAGAGGAGGTCGAATGGCCCCTCAAATTGCGGCAGTTTGATGGTATAGGTGGCGCTCATAATTAGGTATACGCTTTAAGAGCCCGATAGTTTTTGCTGGGATATCTCGATGATCTCGCTTTCCATGCTATCGGCGGCTTTTTGCAGGGAGGCGCAGCGTTCCAGGATGTGCGCTACGTAGTCTTTGTCGTGGAGGCCGCTGGAATTGACCTGTACATTAAGCATTGCGCCGCGCAGGGCCGCCCGGGCACAGAGGGCGCCAACGGCGGCATCGGTCACGGAGTTGGGGTTACCTTCTTCTACCATAGCTTTGAGCAGGGGGAAGATCTGCGAGCAGAGCTCCATCACCTTAAACGGCACGTCGATGGCGTAGCGGGTGGCGGCCTGGATGGCTGCTTTGCGGGCGGCCTTTTCGGCGTCGGTTTCCTTGGGCATCCGGAAGGCTTCGAGGATAGTGTTGAAGGCACGGGTGTCCTCATCGACGAGATGCAGCAAGTCGTCTTTCAGCGTCTGTCCGCGTTCGGCCCACTCGGAGAAGAATTCCCACTTGTCGTCCCAACCGCGTTTGTGCGACGACAGGTTGGCCACCATAGCGCCCAGCGAGGCGGCCAGGGCGCCCGCGTAGGCGGCTATAGACCCGCCGCCGGGCGCCACGCTTTCGGAGGCGGTTTCGTTGGCAAACTCGCGCAGGTTCATCCGCACAAGTCGTTGATTGGCTGCGTCTTCCAGTTGGTATTCTATCACCTTTTTGCGAGGGTCGAAGGGCGACAATTCGTCGAGGCCCAGCGAGCGCACGGCTATTTTGATGAGTTCTTCTTCGCTTACGCCCAGCGAGCGCTCCTGTTTGTGTAGAAAGTGGCGGCCCGCGTCGAACAGCACTTTTTTGGGCACCATACCTACGATTTCCGAGCCGGTGACGCGCATGCCGCGATTGGCGGCGCTTTCGCAGCAGGCCTCAAAAGCGGCGTGCAACGAGGTGACCTGGATATCGGTGAGGTTCATCGACACCTGGGCAATACCGTATTCGGCGATGTACCAGCCGATGGCTTTGACGGCTTTTAACATGCCGGGAATGCGAATGGGGTCGCCCTGTTCGTCGTGTACAATCTCGCCGGTGATGGGGTCGCCTTTGCGTTTTACGCGGCCCTGCTCCCGCACGTCGAAGGCTACCGAGTTGGCGCGGCGTTCGGAGGTGGTGTTGAGGTTAACGTTGTAAGCTACCAGGAAATCGCGGGCGCCGATGACGGTGGCGCCGGCGCCGGGGTTAAATTTGGCGGTACCGTAGTCGGGCTGCCAGTCGGGTTGCTTGAGTTTTTCGGCCAGTCCTTCGTATTCGCCGGCGCGGATGGTGGCCAGGTTTTTGCGTTCAGGGCGGGTAGCCGCCGCTTCGTACATAAAGACGGGAATATCCAGTTCGGCGCCGACGCGTTGCGCCAGTTGGTGCGCCCAGCGGGCAGTCTCTTCCATCGAGATATTGGCAATAGGGATCAGCGGGCACACGTCGGTAGCGCCCATGCGGGGGTGTTCGCCCTTGTGGCCGCGCATATCGATGAGTTCGGCAGCTTTTTGTATGGCCAGGAAGGCGGCGTCAATTACTGGGCCGGGTTCGCCTACAAAGGTGACCACTGTGCGGTTGGTGGCCTTGCCGGGGTCTACGTCGAGTAGCTTCACGCCCTCTACGCTTTCAATGGCGTCGGTGATCTGTTTGATGACCCCCATATCGCGGCCCTCGCTGAAATTGGGCACGCATTCTATCAACGGTTTTGCTGTCATGAACAGGCTTTTTCGATTGGGCGGTGAAGTTACGGGTTTT
>JAEUUQ010000308.1 GCA_016787505.1 Saprospiraceae bacterium
CAAAAAGGCGTCAAGGCCGACCAAATAAGCACTTCCTCTAAAGGTCAGGAACAACCCGTTGATTCCAACGCCACTGATGAAGGCAGGCACAACAACCGCCGGGTAGAAGTACGGCTTATTAAAAAACAACAGTAACCATCAAAACAAAATCAACCAACTATGTCAATGCAAATTTTATTATTACACGATACGCCGTTTGGCCTTAGCTGCCCAATGTGGTGGCTCTTCTCTCTGGGCGCTTTTTTGCTGGGTTTGCTGCTTGGATGGTGGCTGTGGTACGAATACAAAAAACGCGCCGATGAACTCGATAAAGAAGTTAAAGGATATCAGGTAAAAGTAGTCGATATGGAAAAAGACTACATGAGCCTGAAATATCAATACGACGAAATTGCCAAATCGGACGAAAAACTCAAGCTGGCATTGCGCCAATGCGAAGCCGATAAGGCAGTATTGCAAACCAAAATCGACCATATGGGCGATGGCGGCCTGATCACTGGCCGGGGCGCCGAAGGAATTGATTATACCGCTATTTTCGGCCAGGATCATCTGCAACTTATTGAAGGTGTGGGCCCGAAAGTAGAAGAACTTCTCAAAAAGGCGGGCTTGGCCACGCTGTCTGATGTAGCTACCGCAAGCGTTGACGATCTGCGCGCCATCCTCGACAACGCCGGCCCCAATTATCGCATGCACGATCCGGCAAGCTGGCCCAAACAAGCCCTGCTTGCTGCCGAAAATCACTGGGATGAACTCATTGCCATGCAGAAAACACTCAGCGCAGGCAAGGATACCGGCGATGGCGATACTCCTTCAAAAGTGGAAAAACTAGCGGCAAAACTGCTCGGCTTCTCCACCAATCCTGAAGATTTAAAGATCATTGAAGGGGTGGGACCAAAAATTGAGCAACTGCTTAAAGCAGACGGCATCAATACCTGGTCAGACCTGGCCGCCGCCAGTGTCGCACACCTGAAAGGTCTGCTCGAAAAAGGCGGCGATAGCTTCCGTATGGCCGATCCTTCTACCTGGCCCAAACAAGCCGCTCTGGCCGCTGCGGGCAACTGGAAAGAACTAAGCGAATACCAGGAGTTTCTGGATGGCGGCAAAGAGCCAGCCTGATTTATACACTTCAACCCGGGGGTTCTGCCCCGGGTTGAAGTAACCTTATTTCGAATCATGAATTCCGTTTGTACCGATAAATCCGATACTCGTCTTTCTATTTTTGTTGCCTTGCGGATAAATTATACCTTTGCGGTGCATTAGAAAAATCACCTATTGGAACAAACGAATTTCAATTAATGGATAGGAATACAATTATTGGGGTTTTGCTGATCATGGGGTTGTTGATCGTGTGGCAGTGGTATATGGCGCCCTCTCAAGAGGAAATCACCAGGCAAAACCAACAAAGAGACTCTCTTGCGCTGTTGAACAAAAAATCAACCGAGAAAGCTCCCTCTGCAGATACCGCTCAAACGACGGCTGTTTCTCCACAATCAACCCGCTCCGACAGCGCCGGCACACTTCAGCAACAGGCTAATTTCGGCCCATTTGCCGCTGCCGCCACCGGATCGGAACAGCTTACTACGCTGGAAAACGACTTGTTCGCTATCACTTTTACGAACAAAGGCGGACGCATAAAAGAAGTTGTACTGAAAAAGTACAAGAAGCAGGTGGAAGATGCCAATGGAAAGATCACCAATGTCGATCTCAAACTATTGGAAGACGACAAAAATAAGTTCGAATACTTCCTCCCCATCCCCCAGTTGCCTAAAGGTGGGGTAAATACGGGAGATCTGTACTTCAGACCAATGAAAATGCCCAATGGCATTGCCTTTCGCGCCGATGTCGGTGAGGGCAAATACATCGAGCAGACTTATACCCTGGCGCCGGAAACCTACAAGATTGATTATGCTATACACATGGCGGGCTTGCAGGATATCCTGGCGCCCAACACCAGCGAAATCAGCCTGAATTGGGTCAATTATCTCGA
>JAEUUQ010000324.1 GCA_016787505.1 Saprospiraceae bacterium
GTTTCCGGCTTGGGTTTTACGCTGATCCGGGTAGAGTCGGGTTCCGATTCACAGCCATTTCGGATCACGGTAAGGTAATAGTATCCTTCATTCACACCTGCCAGGGGCCCAACGGTGGGAAACTGCGAGGTAGACATAAAGTTGTTGGGGCCGGTCCAACTGTATGTAATGCCGGGGCCGGCGACTATGGTGCCGAGGGTGATCGACGTGCCGCCGCAGGCGATGGTATCGGCAAAGGCCACCATGGCTATCGGCTTTAATACGGATGTCACATTGACCACTGCAGAAGGAGGCGATATGCAATCGTTGGCTTCTACGGTGAGGTAAAACGAACGCGTACCCAATGCATGCGGCCCGGGAAGAATATACGTCGGTTCAGCCGTACTGGCCAGCAAGACGCCATTGGGCGGCGTGCCTTCATACCAGTGGAACATCACGTTGTTGCCTACCGGAAAAATGGAAGAAGTCAGTGAAATATCATCAACACTGCAAATCGAGGTGGTGGTTTGTATCTGCGGCGTGAGCGGCAAATTTTCAATATTTACATTAACTACATTTTCTGCTATACAACCCGTAATACCTCTGATTTCGACGCGATACGGACCTTCGTTATTGACGCCTATATTGGGAATTACCGGGTTTTGCACGGTAGAGATTAGCTGATTTTGAGGGTTAAACCAGCGGTAGGTGAACACTACGCCCCCTACTGCCGGAGGCGGATTGGCAAATAAAAACAGCGTATCGCCGCCACACAAGCCTGAATTGGCAGTCGGCATAGGGGTTTCGGGTGAGATAGCGACGATTGTATTGCACGAAGCCGTATTGCCGTCGAAGTCCGTTACGGTCAACGTCACGTTGACTACACTGCCCGCCTGGTTACAGGTAAAGGTATTTGGCGAAAGCGAATAAGCGCTGATCCCACAGTTATCGGCGCTGCCCGCATCAACTGCTGTCGGATCTACCGTCTGGATGTCTAATCCCGATGGATTGATAAACAAGGTAGTAGGCTGGCATGATGCCTGTGGGGCTTCATTATCTTCTACAATTACTTTAAATGTACAGGTATCGGCGTTGTTGGCCGCGTCGCGAACGATATAACTAACAGTGGTTTCACCGCGATTGAACACATGCGTGGGCGCGTATGCCGGCGCTTGCATATTGGTGAGCGGCAATGTAGTAGCGCCCTGGGCAAAATAAGCCGGCGTTAGTTGCTGGTAATTGATGGTGGCGAATACATAGGTTACGCCGTCCGTTTCCCCATTGGCGCCTATGGCATTACATGGACTGATGCCGTCACCTGCTACCCCAGGCGGTACCGTAATGGGATTGGGTTCAAGGGTCAAAGTCAGCGAGCCATCGGCGGCCCAGGCGTTGAAAGTAGCGGCAGGTATGGAGAAGGACTGCTGCCCAGGCGTACCGCAACCGGCTACGCCGACGTTGGTAGCGCCAATCAGGCTGCCGTCTTCGCCTTTGATACGAATATATGCCTGGTTGCTGCTAAAATCACCCTGCATGTCAAGTTGCAGGGTCACGTTGCCAAAAGCATTTGCTACGACGTTGTTGAATGTAACCACCCGGTTATTGGCCAGGTATTCGTTGAGGTTGGGGTCGTAGTTAAAAGTGAGCAAGGCGCTGGTCGTAT
The DNA here is from genome assembly GCA_016787505.1 of Saprospiraceae bacterium. Classification (GTDB taxonomy): domain Bacteria; phylum Bacteroidota; class Bacteroidia; order Chitinophagales; family Saprospiraceae; genus JABWBR01. The sequence continues at coordinate 1,643 of JAEUUQ010000324.1, forward strand.
CTTCCGGAACGGTAAATGAAATATCGTTGTAAACCGCGCAGTTGTCGGTAGCGCCGGCCGGCAGCGGAAGGGTTACTTCAGCAGTACACTCGCCGGTAGCCAGGCTGACAACCATATCGGAAGGGCAACTCAGTACGGGCGGCTCCTGATCCGCTACCGTCACGATGTAGGCGCAACTATCTGTGCGGCCGGAACAATCGCCGGCAAAATACCGGATGAGGTTGGCGCCCTGCGACAATACCACACTGGTGGGCCCGACGGGATCGACCACTATCTTTGCTCCGTTATCAATACTGTAACTGTAGGTAATGCCGCTCAGGTTTTTGATTGTATAGTATAAATCGGCAATTACCTGCCCGGGGGGCTGGCAAATGGCATTGATGGCAAAACTTCCCGGCTGGCCATTAGGAATATTGGGCACAAGCTGTATCGTTATCGTACCATCAAGCGCCCAGTTATTAATTTGGGCTATACTGAGAAAAACGGACGTCACAGAGGCGCCGCATTGGCCCAAAGATGGATTGGTAATGCCTAGTTGTGAGCCGTCTTCGCCCACTATGCGGAAATACTCCGTAGATTCTTCGGCATCGGCATTGAGCAATTGAATAAGCAAAGTTCCCGTTCCGGCCGCGTTAACAGGCAAGGGGGTCGATACGGCAAGCTGCAAGGTTATGGGGTTCGCCGGTGTATTGCCCTCCTGGCCCGGCGCAGCATTGGACGTGATGGGCGCCATGGCGTGTAATGTATCGGCAGTAAATGATACGGCACAGGCATCTTCTATTAGTGGAGCTTCCAGGGTATAGGTAGCCGTGCATACACCCAGGTCGGTGCTCACTGTTTCCGGCTCAGGGCATTGGCTAATAGAAGGTGGCGCATTGTCGACAATATAAAACGAAGCCGTCGTGGTGTCGCGGTTGCCACACTCATCACTCACCACAAAGTCGACCACGCGCATCAGAATCGTATCGCTACCCGCCGGGCATACCGGTGCGATCAAAGTGGCCGGCACATTGGTGCCCGCATTAAATGCCTCCCAGGTGAGGTCGCCGGCTTCACTGCAATTGTCCTCAGCCTGGGCCCCGCCGCGGGTATTGATCCACTCGGTAAAGGCATCGTTGACATTCAGGTTAGCGGTGCAGTTGAGTACCAGAAACTGCGGCGCCGTCTCAATGGTCGGCGCTATGTTGTCAATGACGGTGATAAACTGATCTACCGACTGCGCATTGCCGCAAGTGTCAGTAACGGTCCAGGTTCGCCTGATGGTGTATTCGTGAGGGCACCCCCCGGGCGAGGGAATCACCACATCCGACATAGAAATTACAGGATTGGGATCACAGTTGTCCGACACGTCGGCGGGTTCACCAGTAAGAGCCAGGTCATTGGCATCGGCGCAATCTACTGTAATATCGGAAGGGGGCGTGAAGTCGGGCGCTTCGTCGTCAATGACAATAATGGTCTGGAGTTTTGATCGCACGTTGTTGCACACATCGTTCAAACGCCAGGTGCGCACATATTGGTAGCTATTAGGGCATGAACCGCTTTGTATAGGGCCGTCGGTATACGAATATTCCAGACTATCCAATGGCGAGCAGTTGTCGCTCAGGTTGGTAGGAAATCCCGTCAGCATGAGGTCGTCAGGGTCGTCGCTGCAGGAAATCGTGTCCTGCGGAGGTACGGTAAAATCTGGAGGGGTAATGTCTCTTACAAAAACCACATGGGTGGCCATAGCGCTATTGCCACAGTCGTCGGTGACCGTCCAGGTGCGGGTGATATGGTAGGTATACTCGTTACAGGTACCCAACACTTGGGTGGAAGTCTCCTGAAAAGCTGCTACAAGCGAAGAAGCGCAATTATCGGTAACCGTTACCGCCGGCGCCGCCGGTATAGGGGTTTCGCAGGAAATCGTATCATTCACAGCCGGCACGCCCACAAATACAGGCGCCACGGTATCCAGCGTCGTAAAGGAGGCTTCCCAGGTGGCAGCCCATCCGCAGCTGTCAGTGACGGTAAAAGTGACGACAAGGGTGCCGCAGGCATTGTCGAATTTGGGGGGGGCATCGTCGTCGATATCATCGATACCGCTGCAATCGTCAAATGCATTATTGATATTAAGACCGATAGAAATGCGCAGGTCATTTATCCAGGTGTCGTAATCGGCCAAATCGCATGATATAGTATCGTTGACCGGTTGCAGGTTGATCACCGGGGGGGCGGTATCGGCCAAAATCGTGATTTGCTGCGTGTCGCGCGTAATATTGCCTTCGGTGTCCATCGCCGTCCAGATACGCAACACATTGCCGCCAATACAAGGGTCTATAGCCGACAGGCTGGGATTATCAACGGCGCCGACAAGAAATTCGCCGTCCACATCGTCGCTCACCAGCAAGCTGTCAGCCGGCATCACATCTTTTACGCAGTTGACGGTTGTGTCATTGGGCGCGGTTTCTAAAAAAACAGGAGGATCGGTTAGCTTCGCTGTTCGTTGGGCAGGCCACGGACGGGTAAAACCCGCAATCAATAAAAACCCGATTACGAAGCAAACACTTACTGGCCATTGATGACGAAGTAATGTATTTTCCATAATAGTATGTTTGGCTGAGGATCGCTTAATGTTGATGATTCATGTGATATATAACTGACTCAACGCAGTATATAGCTGCACGGACTTGAGACATTAATAATCCAGGGAAATGAGTGCTTGGTTAAAAAGCAGACATGCTTGCAAGGGATTAGCAAGTTGACGTTCATGGGAAATCGGTTTTGGTAAAATAATAATATCACGCGTCAAAGTCAGACAATGCGTATAAATCGGTAATGCTTAAAAATGTTTGGTATCGGATTTTGAATGCAAATTATTAAAATTTGTCAATCTGCCCAAAATTATCGGCCACCATGCGCAAAACCCGCCGTTTGCATGTGGCTTTTGTAATTGTTTATTGCCCGGCTATCAGGCTGTCAAAGGTATCACAGGCCGTTTGCAGACGACGCAGGGATTCTTCGCAGCCCAATAGCGCCATCATTTCAAAAACGGCAGGGCCTTTCATGGTGCCGGCCAGCGCAATGCGCAGCAAAGGCAACAGGTCGCCGTGTTTCAAACCCCTCTTTTCCAAAAAACGATCAATGGCCGTATGCAGGTCGGCAGCCGAAAAAACATCCAGTTCATTTAACTCCGCATACAGCGCAAGCATCATCTCCCGGCTTTCCGGCTTCCAACGCTTTGATAACGTTGCCGTATCAAATATTTTAACCGCCTCGAAAAAATAGTAGCCGTTTTCCCAAAAATCCGGCAACAAGGTCACGCGTTCTTTCATCAAACCACAAAACGCCTCCAGAAAATGATTGTCGGGTTTATGGCCCTCAGCCTCAATATATGGCCTCACATGTGCCGCCAGGGAAGTATCATCCATAGCCATGATGTACTGCTGGTTGAACCAACGCGCCTTGTCAATGTCAAACCGGGCGCCGGCTTTGCCTATTTTTTCGAGGGTAAAGGCATCGCACAATTCCGAAATCGAAAAGATCTCCTGGTCGTTGCCGGGGTTCCAGCCCAGCATGGCCAGAAAGTTGATCATGGCGTGCGGCAAAAAGCCGGCTTCGCGAAAACCGGTAAAGGATTCTTCGGCAGTGTCGCCCTGCCAGGCCAGCGGAAAAACAGGGATACCTAACTGCACGCCGTCCCTTTTGCTGAGCTTTCCCTTGCCGCTGGGCTTCAGGATAAGCGGCAAATGCGCAAACCGGGGCATCTCGGCTTCCCAGCCAAAGGCGCGGTACAACAAGACGTGATGCGCCGTACTCGACAGCCATTCTTCGCCCCGTATGACGTGGGTGATTTTCATCAACCGGTCGTCTACAATATTGGCCAAGTGATAGGTGGGCATGCCGTCGGCTTTGAGGATGACTTTGTCGTCCAACTCGTTGGTCTGAAAACGCACTTCATCCCTGATCAGGTCGTGGATCAAAACTTCCTCGCCGGCAGGCACTTTCAATCTGATTACGTACGGTACGCCGGCGTCGAGCAGCGCCTGAACCTCGGTTTGGGGCATACTCAGGCTATTGCGCATCAGCTCGCGGGTAGTGGCGTCGTATTTGAAATTATCCTGGGCCGAACGGGCAGCTTCCAATTCTTCGGGGGTGTCAAAGGCGTAGTACGCGTGGCCGCTTTCGAGCAACTGTTGCGCGTATTCCTGGTATATCGCCTTGCGGTCCGACTGCCGGTAGGGGCCGTAATTGCCGCCAAAGCCGGGCCCTTCATCGGGAATGAGACCACACCAGCGCAAAGTCTCAATGATGTAATCTTCCGCGCCAGGCACATAGCGCACCTGGTCGGTGTCTTCAATCCGCAAAATGAATGTGCCGCCGGTTTTCCTCGCCAACAAGTAATTGTAAAGCGCCGTCCGCACACCGCCTATGTGCAAAGCACCGGTAGGGCTGGGAGCAAAGCGCACGCGTATGTTGTCCATGTATTGTATCCGGTTGGTAAAAAAATATGCTGATAAGCAGCACTTTGTCAGGTTAAAGCGTTGCATTAAAAATAATCCGCACCCCCGCAATAACCGTTTAGCGCGGCAAAGTTAGCCAGTTTTTTCTAAACCCTAACGCTAAACTCAATCGCTATACTTTACAACAACCATGAACATAAATCCAAAACCATGTATCTCGTAAAAACGCCGCAATTTATTCAGTGCCTGTTTCCCAACTTTGTTTGGCACCTGCCCACGGAAGAAAAAGTCATCCACCTCACTTTCGACGACGGCCCCATTCCCGAAGTCACCCCCTGGGTGCTCGATCAACTGGCCACCTACGACGCTAAAGCCACGTTTTTTTGTGTGGGCGACAATTTGCGCAAAC
>JAEUUQ010000358.1 GCA_016787505.1 Saprospiraceae bacterium
CAGTTCGCACATATCGTCATTTACACCTACGACTTCAAGTCCATGGCATTCGCCTTTGAAGATCCAGCCGCGTGAGTCGGCGCCGCCGCCGCAGGAAGATATCGAGATCACCCCATCTTGAGTAGGCGTATAAGTAAACCAGTAGCCTTTTTCGCCGCCGTCGCCGCCGCCGAGGTCGTATCCGCCGCCGAAGCAGGAGAGCTCGGGAACGGCATGTACGCCAGGTTGAATATCAACTGCCGTATAGCAGTATTGGCCAACGCCTGCGTCGGGAATTTGCCAGTAGTCGATGTTATCGACATAAAATTCATCGTTGGCATCGCGCGGATAAAAGTCGATAGAGTTGAGCTGGTTGAGCGGAGAAGCTGCGCCGCCGTTGGTAATACCATCGCTGAATTTCCAGGCTGCCACGGTAGTTTCATCAACGAGCAGACGTGCTTCGTCGTTGTCGAGGTCGACATAAAGGTATACTTCAAACCAGGTATCGTTGGGATACGAGAAACGCGGGGTTTCAGCGGCTACGTTACCGGGATAGATGGTAAGATAAGCCGATCCGTCGCCTTCATCGCCGAAGAATGCGTCCATAGCCCAGAAGCCTGCGGAAGCGGTGGGCGCCTGGTGTTGTACGTTGAAATAAGCTCGTTTGCCAGTAACTATGTACATATCCCAGCGCGCTACGTAATGGTCTTGTGTTTTATCGCCAAACAGCAGCAATGCATCCTGGCCGGTAATGGTACTGGATACTTTGAAAGAATTAGCGCCGCTAGCGGCTTGCTCGGTGGTAACGTCGAAACCTGCGCCGCCGGGCCAAACGCCGAAGTGATCAGCGCCGGGTTGGCCGATAACAGGGCCTGCAGTATAGCCTTCTGCGTCGTCAGCAATGATAATAAATGGATCGGCGCAATCGTCAACCACAAATACGCAATCGCCGCAGCTACTAAAGCATACAGACGGTATGTTCGTACCTGCAGGGTCGAAAACGATAAACGGACGGAAGTTGAAACCGAAAATAGAAGGCACGCCGCAGTCGTTGGGCACGCTTTCCTGGTTGCCGGCAGTAACCAAGCCATTTACGAAAACATAGCCGACCGTATCCAGCACAGTAATATTGGCAGAGCCTGAATAAACGCCGTCGCCATCAACGTCAGCGAGGATCAACTCTGTGAGTACAGGATTGCTTGAAGAGCCGTAGGCTACTCTGACGCCGTCGGGGCTCACCGTTTCCAGTGCCATGTCCACATTGAAAGTCACGAGGGCCTGGGGCAGGTTGAGGTCTTCGGTAAGCGTAAAGTCGAAGCCGTTGTGGTCCCAGCGGTCATCCCAGTAGATAAAATACTGTTGACCGGCTATGGCGAGGAAGCTCACTTCGGAGGCAAAGTCGCCGTTGTCGGGATCGCAATCGTCATTGAGGTTGACGAGTGTAAGGCTGGCGCAGTCGGCGCCTGCGATAACAGCCACGCGAGAGTCAACCGGTTGGCCGCATGAGCTTACCGTAGCGATATTATTCACAGTAGGCGTATAAGAATACCATTTTGCGTTGGAGTTGTTGTCCAATACGCCGGAGACGAATACTGCGCCGAAACCACCAGAGATCTCAGCTACCGTATGCGTGCCGGGGCCGATAGGTATTGCTGTTGCGCAAACCTCGCCGGCGTCGGGAGGGATGGGATCAGGAGAGAACGTTACGTTTACTCCATCAGTAAGGCTAGCCTTGATGGTTTCACATGCTGCATAGGAAAGCATCACCACGGGGATGTTGATCGTTTCGGTAGGGGTACCTCCCATCACGATGGCCTTGTGCGGGAAATCGGGAGTGTTATTGCAAACAATGACGGCGATAGCACCTGCTTGTTGGGCAACAACGGCCTTTACGGCAAAACCGCAAACGCCCCTATCCATCAACGCGACCGAACCGGTCAGGCTATTCACGGGGGCGGTACAGCCGGTGGCGGGGTCGGCATAAACAACATCTCCTGTAGTTCCGGTTAGGGCCGGTGAGAAAGCGGCCTGGAGGGCCTGATAGTCGCCTGCAATTCCAGCCGGGGCATTGACCGTAATTTTAACGATCTGGGCATTGGTCGTTGCGGTCCATGCCAATAAAGCTATCGCTAAAGCCCACAGCTTAGACAAGTAGCAGTTCTTCATACTAGCGGGTTTTGATGATGAAATGATGAATGTTAAAGATAGAAATTTTTTGAATAAATTTTAGCAATGTGAATGACAAATACGAGACAAAAACGCGGTATTAGAAATCCGTCCATTTTTGTGCACTAGCGCTTGATTGCACTACTTTTTGAATAAACAACATGCCTCTTACACCGTCTTCCACCGATGGAAAATCCTGATATATAGGGTCGGGTTGTTTACTTTCCAGATGTGCGCGCAGACAGAAGGCGAAATTGCGGTAAATATTGGCAAATGCTTCGAGATACCCTTCGGGGTGACCTGCCGGAATACGGGTATGCGCGTGTGCTTGCCTGCTTAGTGTGCCTACGCCGGTGCGCAATATTTGTGTGGGTTGATCCAGCCATTTTACCAGCAGGGTATTGGGTTCCATTTGCCGCCATTCGAGGCCGCCTTTTTCACCATACACACGGATGTTGAGGTTGTTTTCCTCACCGGCGGAAATCTGGCTTGCGTGCAGGATACCTTTTGCGCCGTTGTTGAAATGCAGCAGTACGTTGCCATCGTCGTCGAGCAGGCGACCGGGCACGAAAGTGCTGATGTCGGCACATAGTTCGGTGATGTGCAGACCGGTGATGTACTCTGCCAGGTTTTCGGCGTGTGTGCCGATGTCGCCCATGGCGCCGGCGATGCCGCTGCGCTGCGGGTCGGTGCGCCAGGAGGCCTGTTTGGAGCCGGTGTCTTCCGCTTTGGTACTGAGCCAGCCTTGTGGGTACTCGACTACTACTTTGCGGATTTTACCCAGTTCGCCGTGGCGGATCATCTGGCGGGCCTGTTTCACCATCGGATAGCCGGTGTAATTGTGGGTAAGAGCAAAGATGAGTCCGGTCTTTTCCACCAGTTTTTCCAGTGTCAGCGCTTCTTTCATGTTAAACGCCAGAGGTTTGTCGCAAAT
>JAEUUQ010000139.1 GCA_016787505.1 Saprospiraceae bacterium
GTTTTTTACCGCCCCAAGACCATAGTTTTGGTACAGTTCGTTAAATTTGCGTAGGTGTGGAGAAAGCATCTTCTTTTATGTTGTGGTTAACACAAAAGTCGTGCTTTTTTCCACCTTTTTCTAAAATGTCCAGTAGTGTGGTTTTGACCTTGTACCACCTTGAATGAAATAGAGTATGTTTTTATGCACCAATGAATAGAAAACAAAGTCTTGATTGTAGCCTTGCTTTGCTTTCAAAATATGTGCATGATTGTTGACCCAACTTTTTCCAGAAATTTTATAAGCTATCGGTCTTGTGGAAAATTGTTCAAAGTTCCCACCGTCTTCTGCCATCAAAATTAATGCTTCGTCAAATAGGTATTCGCTAATATAGCCTTGAACCCCATTTGCTCCATAGTATGGGATGTTACCTTGGATTTTTGCCCTTTGTTCAGCGTTCAATGGAACTCTTTGGCTATCCAAGATTTCGCAACAATCATTAATTGTGACCGTTCTCCAATCCATTATCATATATAGTTGAGGTTTTCTAAAAAGGTATTCAACTGAGCCAAAGTGCTATTCCTATCAGCTTCCAAATCCTTCCTACTTACGGAATACTTGTCCCACAATTTTTCAATCATTGATAGACATTCACGTTTTTCACGGTTCAGGTAGCGGTCAAGTTGCTCTTGCATCAGGTCGTGATGCTTTTGCAGGATGAGGTCACGGGCTTCCTCGTTGGTGATGGGGCGCCCAATGGCAGATACCAACTCGGCTACCTTGCCTTTCTTTTCGTTGTATTCGTCAATGCGCTTCTGGATTTTCGCTTTTTCGGTGTCTTTTTCAGCAGCGGCTTTTTCCGCTTCACGCAAGATGATAAGGTCGTTCAGGTGTGCGATGAAGCCGTCGCGGCCGTACTTTTTGGCGTCCACGAGGTCTTCAAGGCGAGAATCTTTTTCTTTCAGCGTCTTTTTCAGGTCTTTGATTCGGGCTTCTGCCTTGCCGATGCGGTGCGCCGGCAGCAGGTAGCCAAGTATTTCTTTCTGGGCGTCGGCAGGCACTTGTTTCGGCAGGGTGGGGGAGTCGGTCGGTTTTAATTTACCGGGGTTGTCCACGAAGTTGCCGAGCAGGTCGTGGGCAGCCGCCAGTAGTTGTTCCACTACCCATTTCGTGGTAAGCGTTTTTTCGTTGCCGTCGTCGTCGGTTTCTGGTTCTACTTCTGCCTCCTCCATTGCTTCCTGTAAGGTGTTTTCCTCTTCAGAAATCTTGGTTTCCAGTCCATCCAGTTCATCCATTTCCTTTTGGAAAAAGGCTTTTTTGATGTACTCGTCGGGGATGAGGTTCACGCTCCACCCGTGGGAGGAAATAGTTTTCAGGTCGTAATTGATGGTCTGCCACCAGTTCACGAAAATGCCCGATACCTGAAACTTGTCGAACAGTTGGAGCGGCATAAGCCTGTTTTGAAATCCAGCCAGCAATTCCGCCCTGATTTTTGGCAGATCATTGTCGGTTTCCAAGCGGGTGAAATCATTCTTGGCTTCCATCCACCAGTCGTTTGTTTCCTTGCGAAAACGGGCAAGGGTTTGCTTCACGCCGTCATGCGTTTCTATCAGTTCCTTGATGCCGGATTTTCCTGTCCCGCCTTTAGCGGGGTCGGCCAGGTCGGTTTTAAAATCAAAATAGTTGTCATCCCTATCTTGAAAGAACACGGTCTTTTTCATCCCGAACTTATGATAGAATGGCTCTTGTGCAGCCACTTCGCTTTTCGGTACGCCGCCGAGCAGGTGCGCCCTTACATCTTCCGGTTCAGGGTCGGGCGTATTGTCTACATAGCGGCGGATGTTCAGGTTGAAATCATTGTCCTGTATTTCTTTCAGGTCAACGAGGCGGGAATATTTGGGTATTTCCAGCTTTTGGGAGTAGGCAGTATCAATCTTTTCGGTGTCTTCCGGGCGAAGGAAATTTTGGGCTTTGCCCTCCCCGTATTCGGCATCGGCGTTCACGAAAAGGATTTTGTGGCGCAGTTCGTCCGGCTTGTTTTTGTTGATGACAATCACACAGGCGGGGATGCCCGTTCCATAAAACAGGGACGGCGGTAGGGCGATGATGGCTTCGAGGAGGTTGTCCTTTACGATGCCCTCACGGATCATCTTTTCCGCGCCCCCACGAAACAGGACGCCATGCGGGATGATACAAGCCATTTTGCCGTCCTCTTTCAGGCAGGCTATCATGTGCTGTACAAACATCAGGTCGCCTTTTTTGCCTGATTCGGGCGCATAGCCGTAGCGGAAACGGGAAGGGAACAGGATATTGTCTTTCGAGTAGTTCTGCGAAAATGGCGGATTGGCGAGAATGCGGTCGAACTTTTTCAGCGAACCGCCTTCCGTGTGTTGCGGTTCTTCGATGGTGTCACCGAGGCGAATATCGGCATCGAGGACGTTGTGCAAAATCATGTTCATCTTGCAGATAGACCAGACCGTGCCGTTGTTGTCCTGCCCTGCCAAGGTAAGGTTGCGGGCATCCTGTCCTTGCTCCTCTACAAACTGTGCAGATTGAATCAGCATACCGCCGGAACCAGCAGTCGGGTCATAAATGCTCATTCCCGCCCGTGGTTTCAGCAATTGCACCAACAGGCGCACCACTTGCGCCGGGGTGTAGAACTCCCCTCCTTTCTTTCCGGCACTGTCGGCAAAGAACTTGATAAGGTATTCGTAAGCCGCACCGAGCAGGTCGGGAAACTCGAAATTGTCGTTGGTGAGCTTGATTTTGTCAAAGTGGTCAATCAGGTCTTTGGCTTTGGAGTCGGGAATGACACGCTTGTTTCCTTTGGTCTTGTTGAAATCAATATTGTCCTTCAAAACGCCCCTGAGCGAATCGTTGGCATCCTCCAACGCGGCGAGCGCTTGGTTGAGTTGCTCCCCTGCATTGTGGTGGAAGTAGCGGATTTTTTCCCATCTGGCAGCTTCGGGCACGAAAAAATTTTCGCCATAAGTCACAGGCATATCCTCCAATGCGATCCAGCTTTCTTCTGCCAGGTGCCCATATTCGTTGGCGCGCAGTTTTTTTCTTTGCTGTTCAAACTGGTCGCTCATCCTTTTTAGGAAGAGCATTCCGAAGATGTACTCTTTAAACTCGGAAGCGTCCATACTTCCCCTCAGGATGTCAGCGGATTTGAGGAGAAAAGATTCAAGTTGAGAGAGGGTTATTTTGGCGCTTTGCATCTAATTAAATGAGATTATTAATGATACATAAAGGTAGTAGATTATCCCTTTCAGCACGATAGTTTTGAGTTTGAAAAATAAATGAAAATTTATTTTAAAGTATAAAAAATTATAAATAAAATATTTATGATTGTTGTATTGCAACAAATGCTATTTTCAATAGCATTGGGCATATACCGCAATCGTTTCCCTTTCTCCCAATTGTGCAACAACCTGTTGCACAATTTATACCTCGCACAGCCGATAGATCTGCAACACTCACCATTGGGAATCTGAACAATAGAATTTATCCATAAATTTCTATCTTGCATACAAAACGCTATCCTCATGAAACCCATATTTGCCATAGCCTGCCTGTTTCTGTTGGCTGCCCCCACGGCATTGGCCCAGGAAGACCTCACCTCGGACGCCGATTATTTTCATCAACAAGCCCAGGTTTACCAGCGCTGGCTCGACCAAAACGGGGTGGGCCGCTACATGGAGGTGCAGGAGTTGGAAGTGGAACCCGATCGCGTCACATTGTTCCTCGGCTTTTACAACGAAAATATCGACACCGTAGCGGGCGTCTGGGATCAACTCAAGGCGGCCCACGAGGCCTCGCCCGGGCCTGACTTTGGCGCTTATCGAAAGCGGGCTGGGTATTTATTTGATGCATATTGTGAAGGCTTTTTTTCCGCAGGGTAAAAAAAGTGATGATTGAAAATGTATTAGAAATAGTAACTGTTTAGGAGGGTTTAGCGTTAGGGTTTAGCTGTATGTTTAGTTAACTAAACCCTAACGCTAAACTGCGAATGCACTAAACCCTACTAAACTGTTACATTGAATTATCCATAGCGCAATGAAAACCCTCTTCTCCCTGTGGCTCTGCATCATAGCTGCGTTGCCGGCCCTATCGCCTGCTTTGCCTGCGTTTATGCCCCGTGCGGGGCAAGACTATGCCCTGCTCTTTGCCGTCAACGACTACCGCTCGGATAAGCTCACCGACCTGACTAACCCCATCAAAAATGCGGAGGATATTGCCGAAGAACTCGAAACGCGCTACGGCTTTGATGCGGAAGTGATACCAAATCCTACCTACGACGATATCGACAAAAAGATAAAGGAATACGAAAACCACTTTGCCCGCAATATTGACGGGCGCTATCCAGAAAACGGGCAATTGCTCATCTTCTTCAGCGGGCACGGCTCTGAGCGATTTAACGTAGGATACTTCCTGCCCTCTGATGCCGACCCTGACAACCTTGCTCGCACCGCACTCGACTACAACTTCTGGCGCAACCGCATTGACGCCATCAACTGTAACCACATCCTGGTGGCCATCGACGCCTGCCACAGCGCCACCTTCGACCCCGACTGGGCGTGGGCGAACCGCCACGACCGCCATTTCTCCCGCCCCGGCGAGCTCACCGAGAAAGAAAAAGTGATCTTGAACCACAGTAAATACAAATCGCGCTTTTTTTTCACTTCCGACGGCAAAGGCGACCAGACCCCCGACCGCTCGAGTTTTGCCAATAAAATACTGGAAGGCTTGCGTACCCACAGCAGTCCTAACGGCTTTCTGACCTCCAGCCAGTTGTTTGCGAGCTATATAGAAAACGCCTTCCCCATGCCCCGCGGGGGCGACTTCGGCGCCTCTGAGGGCGGGGCGAGTTTCCTGTTTTTCCACGAAGCCCAAGGCCCGGCAGTAGACACCAAGACCACCGAGCAGCGCCGCCGCGACCTTAATGCCTGGGAAAAAGCCCAGAGCACAGGCACGATTGCCGCCTACCAGGAATACCTCGACAACAACCCCGGCGGCGGCTTCCGCCCCGAAGCCCTGGCAGCCATCAACGCTCTTCAAGACGACGATGAATGGCGCTATGCCAAAGCCAAAAATACGCCGGAGGCCTACCGGGAATACCTGCGCCTGTTTCCCAAGGGCCGCCATGCAACTGAAGCAAAAAATGCCATCGATAACGCCGGAGCAGCATTGCAATCCAATACCACCGATGCTACCCCCGACATCGCCGCTCTGGACCGCTTCGTAAAAATCGAAGGTAGCACTTTCCAAATGGGAGATATTATGGGGGACAACGAAAACATCAACGAAACCCTGCATCCGGTAACGGTAAGCACCTTTTACTTGTCGCCTTATGAAGTCACCTTCGAGGAATACGACCGCTACTGCGAAGCCGCAGGCAAAGAAAAGCCGAGCGATAGCGGCCGGGGCCGCGGCAAACGTCCGGTAATCAATGTGAACTGGTATGAGACGGTAGAATATTGCAACTGGCGCAGCCAACAGGCGAAGTTGAAACCGGTATATACCATTAACGGTATAAACGTAAGCGCCGACTGGAGCGCCAACGGCTACCGCCTGCCCACAGAGGCGGAATGGGAATTTGCCGCCCGCGCGGTGAACGGCAAGGGCGGCGGCAAGGTGCGCTTTGGCAATGGCAAGGATATTGCCGATCCGAAGGAGATTATTTTTTATGCAAAAGAAAATGCCAAAAAGTCATATTCCGTAGTGGGCGAAAACCGCAGTCAAATGACTTCGGTAGGCAGCTTTTTACCTAATAGCCTGGGCCTTTACGACATGAGCGGCAGTGTATGGGAGTGGTGCTGGGATTGGTACAATATTTACACATATTCCCTTCAAATTAATCCCAAAGGACCATATAGCGACTCCCGCCGGGTTTGCCGTGGCGGGTCGTGGCTCAGCTACCCCGCCCTCGCGCGTTGCGCTAGTCGGCTCAGCTTCACCCCGGACTACCGCAGCCTCGACCTCGGCATCCGACTCGCCAGGGCGGCTCGGTAGTTTTTAGGATTTTTACTTTTTTACCTTGTTCGGGCTTGGGGGGCGACTTGGCGAGGGGCGATTTTGAGACTGTGCAACCCAATGCAGCCGATTGCCCGGGAATGTTCGTTTCGGCTCCGCTCAACGAACGGCTATTATCGTACCAGATTGGAATTGAAGCAACGCTTCACTCGAAAAATCAAAGGTTGAATTAGACCTTTTAATCGTACCAGAGTGGAATTGAAACATCGAATAAAATATCGTATGCCTCATTGTAAACCCTTTTAATCGTACCAGAGTGGAATTGAAACTAACAATCGGCCCGGGCGTTGACCCCCGGATAATTCCTTTTAATCGTACCAGAGTGGAATTGAAACAAAGCTATTGTTGTGGTTGTGGCGTTGGAACAAGGGTTGGGACTTAATTACAGTGGCGCGAAGGTTAACTTTTACGGCTTTGAGCCCCGCTTTTGGCAGGGCCGACCCCTTGCGCGAGCCATGCCCGAAATTTGGCGGTGCGAGCTATATGTTGTATCTTTGCTTTGTCTTGAGAATACGTGAAAATAGATCGTATGCTATTGGGTTATAAGTACCGTATTTCGACCTACAAGATTTTACTTTAGCCTAATATACGCGACACGCAGTATTTGACAACCCAGGATTAACATATCTCCAGCCAAAGGGATTTATCGCTCGCACCGCCAAGTTTGGGGCCTCACCATGGCTCGGAGCGAACTATAAAACCGCAAAACCGGAAATGCATTAACGAATATGAAAATAGAAAGCATTAAACTGAAAAATTATAAAGCATTCAAAACATTGGAGATTAATGACCTGCCCAAATTGGTCATCTTTATTGGCGCAAATGGATCAGGTAAATCAACCTTGTTTGATGTCTTCGGTTTTTTGAGCGACGCACTTAAAAATAATATCAAGTCAGCAATTTTTAATAGGGGAGGCTTCGGAGAAGTTATTTCAAGAGGGTGCTCCGGTAATATAGAATTCGAAATTCAATTCAGATTGAATATCGCCGGCATTGAAAGATTGGTAACTTATATACTGCATGTTGGAGTTAATAAAAATATTCCTTATGTAGCCAGGGAAATACTTCGATACAAACGAGGACGATACGGCTTGCCTTTTCATTTTTTGGACTTCTCTAATGGAGAAGGCTATGCCATTTCTAATGAAGAAGATTTTAATAAACCAGATGAAGCACTGGAAAGAGAAAATCAAAAACTTGGATCGCCAGATATTTTAGCTATAAAAGGACTCGGGCAGTTTGAAAAATTTAAAGCAGCAAGCGCCTTTAGAAATTTTATTGAAAATTGGCATATTTCTAATTTTCATATCGCTGATGCCCGCCCCAGTAGAGAAGTTGCCTATTCCGAACACCTGTCACCTACCGGTGATGATTTACCGCTTGTGGCACAATTCATGATGCAGCACCATCCGGATATCTTCCAATCCATACTTAGGAAAATGGAAAAAAGAGTGCCCGGGGTTTCAAAGGTGGACGCTGATATCACCCAAGATGGACGAGTGGTTCTTAAATTTCAAGACAGTGGGTTTAAGGACCCGTTTATTGCTAGATATGTTTCCGATGGTACTATTAAAATGTTTGCTTATCTGATCCTTTTACACGATCCTAATCCTCACCCTTTATTATGTATTGAGGAGCCTGAAAATCAATTGTACCCCTCTCTTATGCAACCCCTTTTAGAAGAGTTTAGAGCCTACGCTGAAAAAGGAGGACAAGTTTTTATTACTACTCATTCTCCTGATTTATTGAATGGAGCTTCCAGTGAAGAAGTGTATTGGCTTATTAAAAAAGAAGGTTATTCTCAGGCAATTAGGGCATCAGAAGACAACCTCGTTAATAGTCTTTACCTTGAGGGCGATCAACTTGGGTATTTGTGGAAAGAGGGCTATTTTAAAGGAGCAAATCCAAATAAATGAATAATGAGAATTGAGATATTCGTTGAAGAAGAATCAATCAAAACTTTATTAATTGAGGTAATTCCAAGAATCTGTAACCAAACTTCTTGGAGATTGGATGAAAATATTTTTATTAGAAGCTTTGAAGGAAAATCTCACCTGAGAAAGGAATTACCCCGTAAGGCAAAGGTGTACGCTAATTATTACGAAAGCGTATATTTAATTGTTTTTCAAGACCAGGATTCGAATAACTGCCAAGACCTGAAAAACCAACTTGTAAATATTATTAATGAGAGCGGCCTCCGCCAATTTAAGGTAAGAATAGTATGTAGAGAACTAGAATGCTGGTACTTGGGAGATATGGATGCTATTGAGCAAATTATTCCTTCTTTCAAATCAGCTAATTATCAAAACCGTGCAAAGTTCAGATTACCGGAAAAGCTTAATGGGAAAGATGAACTGAGAAAGTTGATTAAGTTGTATAGTGCTACTGAGTTTGCCAAAAATATTGGACAACATTTGTCTATCAATAATGTAAATAAAGCTCCCAGCTTTAATCTAGCTATCCAGACACTCAAAGAGATTATTTGTAC
>JAEUUQ010000141.1 GCA_016787505.1 Saprospiraceae bacterium
CGTCTTTCATCATATTTATCAGCCTGGAGCTAATGTACACCACGCTAAAGCGGTCGTCTTCCACATACTGCGAGAAGTACTTTTCGATAGCGTTGGCCTGTGCTTGCAGCGAAGCGGCAACAGGCAGCAGGGCAATGACTAGTATCCATTGCAAACGTTTCATTTTTGTAGTCTTTTTGAATGAAAAAATTAAGAAAAAAGTCAAGTGATTAATGGCTGATTTTGTCTACTTCCTTAGCGGCTGCGGCCGCGCCCTTGTTAATTTCCGTAGAAAGGCGCAGTATCGCCGAGCGCGTTATCCGGAAGGCTTCTTCAGGTGTTTCAGGTTCGTACTTCGACCAGTCGATAGCAGCGCTTTCTTTTGTAGAAGGCGCGGGCGCAGGCACGTACAATTTATACATACCGAACATAAAAAGGAGAACCGCCGCGACCCGGACTGCAAATCGCATAAAGCGCAGGCGAGTAAGCCTGGCAGGTTGCTCAGGAAGCGTAACCCGCGGCTCAAAAGAAGCGGGCAGTTCCATTTGGCGCTCTTCCCTGAACAAATTGAAGAGGGGTTTATAATCTTTCAAAGAAGCATGTACGTCTTCTTTTTGAAAATAATCCGATAAAACCTGCTCCTCTTCCAGCGTGGTTTCCGCTTGAAAATAGCGTTCCAACAAAGCGGTGATATATTTATAATCCATAGGCTTCTGATTTAAGCATTGTTTGTCTGATGGCGTTTCTGGCTCTGAACAGGTTGATTTTCACTTGGTTCAGGGGTATTTGCATGATATCGGCGATTTCGTCGTAACTCAATCCCTCGATATCCCGCAGGTGTATTGCCATCTTGAACTTGTCGGGTAAATTGTCCATAGCTTTCCTTAAATGCAACGACAAATCTGCCTGAGTGGCGCTTTCCAGGGGGGTGGCCAGGTCGCTGGGCTTTTCGCCCGCTGTTTCTATACTCTCCTCTCCAAATCGCCTGCTGCTGCGCAGTTTGTCGATGCTCATATTTTTTGCCATCGTCATGCACCAGGCGTCCATATTTTCAATAGACGCCCATTCTTCCTGCTTTTTCCATATTTTAAGAAACACCTCCTGCACCACATCTTCGGCATCCATAGCGTTGCCCAGCAAGCGATAGGCAAAGCGATAAAGCTTGTCTTTAACAGGAAAAATGTGCTGCTTGAAATATTGCAGGCTCATGCGTTCGGGTGATTACTAAGCTGCGATTAATAACTCGACGACCCAATGCGGTAAAAGTTACAGCGTGCTTTCCATTTTTTTCAAAATAATTTATTCTACCAACTGGCGTTATAGCGCTATCTTTGCAGCAGGAACCTGAATGGGCATGAAGAAATTGGACCGGCTGGTCATCAGCAGTTTTATTCCACCTTTTGTGGTCACTTTTATGATAGCCATGTTTGTATTGCTGATGCAAACACTATGGCTTTATATCGATGATATTGCGGGCAAAGGTCTAGGTTTTTTCTTGCTGATGGAGTTACTGGCATACCGGTGCGTGGCGTTGATACCCATGTCGCTTCCCTTGGCCATACTGATTTCCTCCGTCATGGTACTCGGCAACCTGGCCGAATACTACGAATTGTCTTCTTTCAAATCGGCGGGTGTGTCATTAATACGGGTAATGAGTTCGCTCATCGTTTTTGGCGCTATCACGGTCGTATTTTCTTATATCTGTTCCAATAACCTGATTCCCATTGCCAACCTGAAGTTTGGCTCGCGCATGTACGATATTCAGCGCCAAAAGCCCAGTCTGCGCATTGATGAGGGCGTATTCAACGAGGATTTTCAGGGACAGGCCATTCACATTGGGAATAAAAAAAGCGACGGCCGCACTATTGAAGACGTATTGATATACGACCACAACGAGGCAAGCCGCAACCGCCTGAGTGTGGTAACCGCTAAAAGCGGTGAAATGTATTCTTTGGAAGATGACCGTTATTTCGTCATGCGACTAAGTGACGGACACCAATATATCGAGGTGCAGCCTGGCAACGCAGGCAATAATAATGGATTTCCGTTTGTGCGTACAACTTTTAAGCATTGGACCAAAGTATTTGACCTCAGTGAATTTGACCTCAACCGCACCAACGAAGAACTTTTTAAACAAAACCGGACCATGATGAGCAGCGGCCAACTTCGCGAGGCCATAGACTCGATAGGCGTCCGGATAGCCAACCGCAGGGAAAGTTTTTCGAATAATTTTAATGCCTATTTCCATTATATCACGCCGGATAGTCTGTTGGAGGCTTCTAAAGACAGTATCCCAACTGAAAACGCATACCAGCCGGATTCGGTAAGGTCCATCGCCGCCCCAAGGCCGGAAAGAGACATCCAGCCTATTCCCGCAACTGCTTTGGCCAATAAAGCAGCTCTTCACAACCCCCTGCCCTATCGGATTTACGAGCAAAATGCCGACAGCCTGAAAGCAGAAAATGGATTCTACCGAAGTTTCGGCTTGCGCGACAGGAAAGAAATTTGCAGCAAAGCGAAAACCCTCACGCGGGGTGTGCTCAATCAGGCAGAATCGGCTTCCCGGTCTATCGATTCCATCCGCGAAGCCGAGGCCAAACACATCTTCGAACTCTGGACGAAATTCAGCATGGCGGTGGTTTGCTTTATTTTTGTGTTTATAGGCGCGCCCATGGGGGCTATTGTGCGCAAAGGGGGATTCGGATATCCCATTTTGGTGTCGATTATCTTCTTTATGCTATTTGTAGTGCTGACTATTTTTTGCCGCAAAATTGCCGAAACCTTTGTCATTCCCGCCGCTGTTGCCGCTTGGTTGCCTTGCGCTATATTATTCCCTATTGGACTTTTTTTAACTTATAAAGCGATGAATGACGCCAAAGTGGTCAACTTAACTGCCATTCGCGCGTATATAAGTATGTGGAAAAGAAAATATGAAAGTGGTAAAACAACTGTGGAGCAATAATCCTTATTTCTATTCGCTTTTTGTGGGATTTCTTCTGGTTGGTGCTGTTATTCTTGCATTTATCGACCAGGGAGCCGATATTCTGTTTGTCAACCAATACCGTTCTGATTTTGGAGATGCCTTTTTCCGGTTTGCGACCACACTGGGAGAAGCTTACATTTATATACCGGCTCTGATATTGTTATTATTTGTCAAATATCGCCATGCCGCGGCAGTGCCGCTTTTAGGCATAACCGTGATACTTGCCAGTGGCATTTCCAAGCAGTTTTTTGCGCATGAACGTCCCTTTTTATTTTTCAAAAATGCCGGATTGCTCGATCAGATCGATCCGGTTACTGGTGTGGCTATGCACGGGGGATTAACTAGTTTTCCATCGGGGCATACCATGTCGGCATTTGCTATTTTTGCTTTTTTGGCATTTAGTATACCCGAAAAAAAAGGCCTGGGCGCACTCCTTTTTCTAATTGCGCTGCTCGTCGGCTTTTCCAGGATATATCTTATTCAGCACTTTTTGAAGGACGTTTATCTGGGAGCTATTATGGGAGTTGCTATCGCCGTATTATGGCATTGGCTGGCGCCTAAGTTATTAAAATCGCCCCGCTTAGAACAATCGCTGATAAAAAAGCAGGCCTGATCTTACTGCGATTTAATCTCCACAATTTCTACCCTGCGTTCGTTGGCGGCTCCGATGCTAAATACGGAGTTGCGCAGGTCGAACAGGTCGTCGCTAACGCCTGCAGCGGCAGTCGCCTCGCCAAAAGAACGCTCGGTGATAATCAATTGTCCCGATTTCAGATAAGATAAAAACAATCCTTCCCGATAGGTATCAAAATGATTGCGCAGGCTGCTGATTCGCCTACGGCCCAGCGACAGGTTGTAATCACTTTGCGCCCTGGGGCTGGTAAATCCTTTGATAAAAATTTCTACCAGGTCGCCGGCCACTAGTCGTTCGTGTAAAATCTCAGAAAAACGCAGCAGCCATTCGTAGCCTTTGTTTACCTTATCTTCAAAAAAAACATCCATCAAAATTTCGGCTTCTTCCTTGTCGGCTTCTTTTAGCGGGTCGGTATATTCGGTGATGTATTCGCTTTTGCGCGCGTAGTAGCGTTCGTAAGTTTGCGCATACGTTTGTCGGGTGGTGGTTTTCCGGGTGCGCTTGTCGGGTTCGTCGTTATCGAAATACAGGGCCAGTGGCAGAAAATCTTCGAGTTTGCTGGGCAATTCCGGTTGTTTGGTTTCAAAATCGGGAACGCTGGGCAGGGGCGGCGGCTCGTTGCCTGCCAGGGGTTCGTCAACGGGGGGCGGAGGCGGTACGTAAGTAAATTCAAAGATGTCGTTGCAGCAAGCCTTCAAGGCCGGATCCAGGAATTGCGTACCTGGTCGGTTGGAGGCCAGGAAACCGGATTTGGGGTCCATACCACAAGTAAAATACAGGTCATTGTAGCTCGAATTAAAAGGCGCGGGTAGCGCCACGAGATCGCCGGCGGCATGACTGCGATAAATATCGTATCCGCCGAAACCCTGCCGGTTGTCGCAACTGAAATACAGCGTTTGGGACGGCGTGTGGTAAAACGGCGTCACATCGTTGCCGCTTGTGTTGATATCTTCAAGCGGAAACGGCTCTCCAAATTTGTTATCGCCTGTTTCGATTGTTGTTGCCCAAATATCGAGAAAACCTTTGCCGCCGGGGCGGTCACTTACGAAATAAAGCACTTCCTTTTGCAGCAGAGAATCATATCCTACTGCAGGCTGCGTGGCAGTATAACCGGGAGCGTTTATGCTATTGGGCAATTTGATAGCCGGTTCTTTCCAGCGGTTGCGTTTGTCTTTTTCGCGGTAATATATTGAGCAGCGGATATCAGCGGCGCTGATAAATTCGCAAATCGTGTAATACAGCCGTTTTTTATTCAAACTCAGCACTACGTGTGCAGTATGTTTATCTTCTTCCTGATTGAAGGGTTTCGAAAGTAGTTTCCCTCTCCCACCCTTCACCGACATCATGGCTTTCGACAATTTGCGCTTGGGCTTGCGCGTATCTTCTTTATAATCAAATTTATAGGAAGTAAAATAAAGGGTATCGCCTGCCATCAAAGGTGCAAACTCTGAAAACCCGGAGTTAATATTTTTGCTCAGCGCTTTGAGCGAGTATGTATCTGGTATCTGGCTACTCGCCCATTGGCAGGAAGCCAGGGCTTCGCGGGCCAGGCGGGCGTTTTCCCCATCGGGATATTTCGCCAGGAATTGCCTGTAGCTGTCTTCTGCAGCGGCATAATCGCCCACTGACCGGTACACGGCGCCCAGCCAGAAAAGCGCAAGCGGGTATTCGCCTTTTTTATCGCGGTCGAGGACTTTTTTATACGCATCCGCGGCCAGTTCAAAGGCGTTAAACTGCCGGGCGGCTTCGGCGTACAAATACTGCGCCTGCGTGGCATCCGGACGCAATTCGAGGGCTTTACCCAGGTAGTGCATAGCGGCGTAATGGTCTTTTTGCGCTGCCGACTGTTGCCCGGCGCTCAGATAAGCCTTAAAAGGCTGGGCTTTTGCTCCCTGAACCAGTAGGCAACACACGAATACGAGATATATCGTGCGCTTTTTGCTCATAAGGCTAAAATACCGGGCATGATTTAAACGCATCGGGTGGCTTTACTTTGGTGATGATATACCGGACGGCGATTTCAGGGCCGCCGCGTCGGGCGCTTGCAGCCTGAAAAGCGGATGTATTAATATCGTAGCTCAATCCTACCATCCATTCGTTATAATGCACTTCTAGATGCGGTATAAGCGCATCCGACAAGCGGTAAGACAGCCCTGCCTGCAGCGCAATAGTTTGCAGCGGGTTCAGTGCCAGGTGGTAGCGGGCGCCGGCGCCGGCCAGCATTTCCCGTTGCGGCGACATGAGTTGCCAGGCGCCATGGACGACTACATCCAATTTTTCAGCTACCTGGACAACACCGTGCGTATAAACTGCCGATCTCATGGGCAAAGTAGCGCTGCGATCGTCAAAAAATCCCACTGCCGGTTGGGTTAAGTGGTAAAAGGCCACGCCGGCAACTATTTCATTTCGATTATCTCTTGAAATCATCAGCCAGTTGATACCCGCAGAGAGATCTGTGTAGGCTACCGAGGTTTTTGGGAAAGACTCGGCGGAAGTCAACGTGGGGTCAAAAATGTCGCCGTTGTATTGATCGTCGAAATTCAGCTTAGTTGGATCAAAAGCGCGTTGGCCCAATTGCAACATGGCGCCGCCGGTGAGGTAATGCGTCTCCGCTAATTGCTGGGTATAAGACACGGCTATGCCTATCTGCGCCCAGCTCAGGTTGCCGTCGCCGGCTTTATCGTAATTAAATAATATGCCGCCGCCAAGTAAACCATTAGTCAGCCCCGGTACATAAATCTTGCGGTCGTAATAACCCGAAAAAGTCAGGTAAGGCACCGGCACACTCGCCCACTGTTGCCGGGCATTGGCGCCCATGCGGACATCGCCGGAGAATACGCCTGTCAGCGCCGGACTGGTATTGAGCGGGGCGTTGTAGTACTGCGAGAAATGCAGGTCTTGTGCGAGCAGCCTCTCTCCTACCCCTGTCATTAGTCCCATCAGCACAACTGCGGCGATCCAGTTTCGAGTGGTCATGCGGTGTTTAATTTTTCCGAAAATAGGAAATTGGCGTTGTTTGGGGAGAGTTTGGCTTGAAATTTATTTTTATGGGTTTGTAATGGTAATTTTAAATTGATAAGAAAATTTGGTCTGAGTAAAATTTTTTATACAAAAAATATCTTGCGCTAATATCCAGGTGGCATTAGCTTTAGGGCAAAAGGAAGTGGAAATCAAGAGTCGCAAGTTGGCGGAGATGTATGCAGGGTCGGCGAAGGCCAGGCGGGTGCTGCCCTGGTGGTCTTTCAGCCAGTATTCGGCCCGGAAGCGCGTGAGCATTACGCCATACTGGTCGTAGACGGCTGTCAGGCGGCCTTCCTGGCCGTACACGGCTTCTACTTTGCCGTCTTTGTACTCGATGCCTTGGCAGTAGTCTTTGGTCACTCCCGATATTTGTTTTTGCGACTTTACGACTGTACGAACAGGGGAACTTTCCGTATCATTATTTGTCCAACTTTAATTGTGCAGTCGTCGTATAGTCGTACAGTCTTATAGTCGTACAGTCCTAAAGTCAAAACACCCGGCGCTGGGTTTGGGTTTGAAGCCTTTGTCTTTGCCCGGCAGAAAGGCTGTACAAGGAGTCCGTAGTTTAGCTCAGGAGGTGATCTCAAAATCACCTCCTGAGCTGGGCCGCTGATTAGGCCGTTGCGGCTCAGGCGTTCCAGGTTGCCGATCTGAACTTCTAGCTCTGAATAATACAATATGATCTTCCCGTTCGTATTATATAACTTTCTGCATTGGTCATAGCTATTCTGTATCAGTAAAAACTCATTAAACGTGTCGTATATTGGCCGGATCGTGACAAGTCCGTAATTATTGTGAATTTGGTAATCATTGAGTGCTTTGCGGCTATGGTACATAGGTTTTCTGAATCAGCCGCTCGTTCCAGACTGAGAGTAGTTTTGATCGAGATATTATCATTATTCAACGCATTAATAATAGCTTCAACTCCATCGGGTTTTTTTCGTGATTCAATCGTAATTATCGCCTTTGAAGTTCTTGAGTTATAGTATTCGGTTATCCTGATTTTTTGAAAGTCCATATCACTCATTATTTTATCGATCGCAGATTCAATTTCAGTCCTAAAACGTAGTCTATAAAAAACATAATCTATTGCATTCACGAAAAGAACATTATCATATTTGAATTTTATATCAAACGTATCAGTCAATAGTTGATATGAACGACATTTTTGTTTTATGAATAGCGAAGTGGAATCATACCATTCCTTCGAAGTATTTGATTCCACACTACTGGACATTTTAGAAAAAGGTGGAAAAAAGCACGACTTTTGTGTTAACCACAACATAAAAGAAGATGCTTTCTCCACACCTACGCAAATTTAACGAACTGTACCAAAACTATGGTCTTGGGGCGGTAAAAAAC
>JAEUUQ010000480.1 GCA_016787505.1 Saprospiraceae bacterium
TGAAGCGCGGGACTGGCGTGTGTACGCTACCTGTCGCCATGAACATATATATATTTGTTTTGTAGCAACAACATGCCAAATCCTGTTTTGATGAAAAGGGTAAACTACACACTGCTAGTTGTATTGCTCCTCCCATGTATCATAGTTGCGCAACCCAAATGGGAATGGGCTTTATTGGGCGGAGGCGCCAATTACCTTGGCGATCTGGTAGAAAAAGAACTACCGGTTTGGGAAGAAACGCAGCCTGCTGCCGGCATTTATGCCAGTCATTATCTGGGGTATCGCTGGGCTATTCGCACCAGCGCTTTTTACGGCCAGTTTAGCGGCAACGACGATAATTTTTCTCAGGAAATATTTAGCCTTGAACGCAACTTTCGATTCCGCTCTTACGTAGCAGAACTCGGCGTGTGTGTAGTATGGGAGCCTTTTGGCAAGGCTCGCTATCCTGCCGGAGGAGGTTATCGCCGTATCGTTTCTCCTTATGGGTTTGTAGGGGGGGCGGCGT
This sequence comes from Saprospiraceae bacterium, assembly GCA_016787505.1. Taxonomy (GTDB): domain Bacteria; phylum Bacteroidota; class Bacteroidia; order Chitinophagales; family Saprospiraceae; genus JABWBR01. Next base: position 506 of record JAEUUQ010000480.1, read on the forward strand.
CTTATATTGATGCCAAACCCGATTTTTCAGCTACACAACGCGAAGTGTGGTTTGAAAAAACACAACAGGACGTGCAGACCGGGCTTTCCGGTGTGCACTGGGCAATCCCTATAGGCGGCGGCTTGAAATTTGATGTGGGCAAACGAACTTCTATTAACCTGGAATTGGGCGTGCGCAAGGTCTTTTCCGATAAGGTTGACGGGGTTAGCTTTTCCGGTAATCCCGACCAGGACGATTGGTACCTCTTTGGCGTGATGGGCCTGGCTAAGCGATTTGGGGAATACGATACCGACCGCGACGGCATTGTGGATAAAAAAGACGCCTGCCCACATATCTTTGGCGTTTTGTCGGCACGCGGCTGCCCCGATGAAGACGGCGACGGCGTAGAGGACCTCGAAGATGCCTGCCCCACGGAGGTAGGTATCCTCGAATTGGGCGGTTGCCCCGATGCCGATGGCGACGGCATCATCGATAAACTGGACGCCTGCCCCGCGGAAAGCGGCCCGGCCAAACTCAAGGGTTGCCCCGATACCGATGGCGACGGCATAGCTGACAGGCTGGACGCCTGCCCGCTCGAAGCAGGCCCTGCACATCGCAAAGGCTGCCCCGACCCCGATAGCGACCACGACGGTATCGTTGACCGCCTCGACCATTGCCCCGGTGAAGCCGGCTGGGCCTCCTGCAACGGATGCCCCTTTGCCGACCGCGATGGCGACGGCGTAGCCGATGCCGATGACCTTTGCCCCGATACGCGGGGGTACATCGGATTCAAAGGCTGCCTCGATACCGACAACGACCTTATTATCGACCCCCTCGACAAATGCCCCGATTTAGCCGGCATTACAGCCAATAACGGCTGCCCCCCCCTGCCGGAGAAAGTGAAGAAGGTTTTGATTACCGCCATGCGGAATGTGCAGTTTGAAACAGGTAGCGCCGTGATCAAAAAACAGTCTTACACTATTCTAAATCAAGTGGCAGATGTGATTTTAACCTACGATTATTATAAATTGAGCATCGAAGGGCATACCGATAGCCGCGGTAATGACAAAACCAACAAGAAACTGTCGGAAAACAGGGCTGCCGCCTGCCTCAAATACCTGGCAAAAAAAGGCATTGCCCCCGAAAGAATGCGCGCTGCCGGCTGGGGAGAAACCAAGCCTGTCGCTACTAACAAAACCGACAAAGGAAGGCGCCTGAACCGTCGGGTAGAATTTAGACTTTATCTGGAATAACCATATTTGTTTTCACCACAACCCATATCACATGAGATTTATATACACCATTTTGAGTATGATAGTACTTTCCACGGCTGCTTTGGCACAACCGAAGTGGGAAGTCGGCGCCTTTATCGGCCTCGCCAACTACCAGGGCGACCTGGTTAAGGAAACTTTCCCCTTGTTTAAAGAAGGTAATCCCGCTTTTGGCTTTGGCGGGCGTTATGTGTACGACTACACCTGGAGTTTTCGCGGCAACTTTTCGATAGGAAAAATCACCGGCGATGATACCAACTACCGAAATGACGAATTTCGCCAAAGCCGCAATGCCCGTTTTGAAAATACCCTCGCCGAATTGTCGGTAGGGGCAGAGTGGGAGCCTTTCGGCGAATGGCGCTACCTGTCGGGTATGGGATTTAAAAAAATGATCTCACCCTACATTTTTGCAGGGTTAGGCTTCACCTTTACCGGCCTCGATGCGCAATACCCCGCTCCTGAAACGGTTTCTCCGGGTATGGCCCTGTTGCTGGCTCAGGATAAAAATGCCAACTTTTCCAAAACCCTGATCGTGTTACCCGTCGGTTTGGGTGTAAAATTTGACCTGGCCGATTACTGGTTTCTGGGCCTCGAATTCGGCATGCGCTATGCCTTTACCGATTACCTCGATGGAATCAGCAAAGCAGGCAACCCCGATGGAAATGATTGGTACCAATTTTCAGGTTTCCAGGTAGTGCACCGCCTGCGCAATACCAGGAGAAGATAATGTAATTTCGGATTTGGGAATTCGGAATGCGGATTGTTCAAGGACAAATCCGAATTCCGCAATCCGAATTCCCAAATTGGTTAGCCATGTGCTTCCGCCACCTCTGCTTTGTGCGCTTCGATCAGCTTTTGCTGAATATCGTTGGGGACGGGGCTGTACTCTGAAAACTTGAGGCTGAACTTAGCCCGTCCTTGTGTAAGTGCCCGCAGCGTTGAAGAATACATATACAACTCGGCCAGTGGCGCGCGGGCGATAATTTTCTGATAGTGCCCGTCGGAGTCCATACCCAAGATAATCGCGCGG
>JAEUUQ010000485.1 GCA_016787505.1 Saprospiraceae bacterium
CTTCTCTACCGATGCCCCCGCAGAAGGCGACTTCTGCCAAACCGCAGTAGCTGTTACGCCCGGTGAATATGCAGTAGAAGAATTTACAGGCGACGCAGCAGCAGCCGGCCCCACAATCGGCACCAGTACTTTGTCTGAAACACCCTATGCCAACTCAGAATGGTACTCGTTTACGCCCACCACAAACGGAACGATGACGATTACCTCATGTAATGGCGCTGCCAGCGATACCCGCCTTTGGGTTTATACCGGCGACTGCGCTACCCTTAGCGGCCTTACTGTAGTAGCTGAAAGCGATGACGACTGTTTAGGTACTGCCGGCCCCTCTCAGGTAGTTGACGTGCCCGTCACCGCAGGTACTACCTACCTCATTGAGTGGAACGACCGCTTCTCAGAAGATGCTTTCCTGTGGGAACTTATCTTCAACCCGCTTACGGTAGACGTGACCTTCCAGGTTGATATGGCGCTGCAAACCGTTGCTGGAAGCGGCGTATTCCTCGCCGGTTCATTCAGCGACTTCCAAAACCTGCCGATGAGCGACGGCAATGGCGACGGCGTCTATACAGCTACCGTGGCTATTCCGGAAAACACTACGGTAACCTACAAATTTAAAAACGGCACCGATGGATGGGAGTCTATCAATACCAGCATAGGCACAAACTGTACGACCGGCGGCTTCGGCGATCGCTTCTACAATACGGGAACGGCCGACGTAACACTGCCTGTTGTGTGCTTCGCTTACTGCGTAACTTGTAACCAGGTGGTTGACGTTGAAGAGTTCACCCTCCAGAACGGCGTGAAGATTTTCCCGAACCCTGCTAATGATGTATTGAATATCCGCTACGATTTCTCGGAGACGGTACAACAATTCAATATCCGCATCTACAACGCACAGGGCGCCCAAGTGTACAACCGCTATATGGGTCAATCTCTGAACGGAACAGTAGAAATCGATTCCCGCCAGTTCCCCGCAGGCGCTTACATGGTTCAACTCATGGACGGCGCTTCGCAGGTAACCCGAAAGGTTATTATCGAATAATGTCGGAATTCACCCGGGATAGCCGGGATATTTCGCACCGTTTTTCTTAAAGTGAATGAGGCATCTCGAAAAAATTCGGGATGCCTCATGTTTTTACTAAATTTGCAGGTTATTTAAGCTACCTGCTAAACTATATGAAGCTAAGAGTCGGCATTTTCTTTGGGGGGCCTTCCCGCGAACGCGAAATTTCCTTTGCCGGAGGTCGTACCGTATATGACAATCTGAACAAATCGCTCTTCGAGCCGGTACCCATTTTTGTAGATAGTCAGAAGAATTTCATCTTGCTCGACTGGCAGTATATCTACAAAGGTACTATACGCGATTTCTACCCGCCAATCGATCAGCTCCCCCCTTCGCCCAATGAATTTCAGATCTATTCGGAAAGCCTGGGCGCCCTGAACAGGGCAGAACAAGACCGGATGATTGCCGAAGTAGGCCGCCGGGTAGAACCCAGCGAATTACCCTCCCTGATGCACGTGGCCTTTTTGGCCCTGCACGGTCTTTATGGCGAAGACGGCCAAATTCAGCGCGAGCTGGAAAACCTGCATATCCCCTATACCGGCAGCGGCATTCGCGCCAGCGAAATCGGCATGGACAAAGCCCTGCAAAAACGCCTGATGGCCGAAAAAGGCTTTTCCGAGCCCACCGTGATGACGCTCAAACGCGAAGACTGGCTTGCCGCCGATGTCGAAGCCCTCTACTACCAATCTGTCGATAAGGTAGGGTTCCCGATGGTGATACGACCGGCCAACCAGGGATCGTCTATCGGCGTGTCTATTGCCGACGAAAAACTGGGCGTGGAAGGTTTTGAACAAGCTATCAACCGCGCCTTCTTCCGCGAAATTATCCCTGCAAATGAATGGATGGACCGCGACCATTTTGAGCGCGTAGAGTACATCAGGCTGCTCAGCGATATTCGGGACGGACTAGGCTTTCCCCTTTCTGTTACTTTTCACGAACAAAAACATACCATCCATCACCCCGAAATACTGCTGAGTTATCTCGATGACCAATCCGCACAAATTGACAACGGCTTCTTTATTTTGGAAAGCTTCCAGGATGAACGCGAGGTGATCATCGAGTCGTTTATCCACGGCAAGGAATTCTCTTGCATAGTTTTACGCAAAGAAGACGGCAGCGCTGTCGCCCTGCCCCCAACTGAAATTGTAAAAGGCAAAGAAGTATTCGACTACCGCGCGAAATATATGCCGGGCCTATCCCGAAAAGTAACCCCTATTAACCTGCCCTCGCCCCAAATCAACGCCATTCGCGGAGAATGCGAACGCCTCTTCCTCGAATTGGGCTTTGCCACTTATGCCCGCATTGATGGCTTTATCACCCAGGATGACCAGATTTTCCTCAATGATCCCAATACTACATCGGGCATGTTGCCCTCTTCTTTTTTCTTCCACCAGGCAGCGGAAATAGGGCTCAACCCTTCTCAGTACCTGACGTATATCATCCGAATTTCCTTGCAGGAACGATTTGCCGAACAACCCGAAGAAACCGCATGGAAAGGATATATCCGCATCCTCGACGAATCTATTCAATCACTAAAAGTAACGCAATCTACCCGCAAACGCATCGGGGTGATCCTGGGCGGGTATTCTTTTGAAAGACATATTTCGGTAGAAAGCGGAAGAAATATTTTTGAAAAACTATCCAGCTCTGATAAATACGAACCCATTCCCATTTTTCTGACGGGCGATGCAAGCCATTTCGAACTGTATCAGCTGCCTATTAATTTATTGCTTAAAGACAACGCCGACGATATTCGCGATAAAATACTGGGCTGGAAAGAACATCCCGTTATTGACCAAATCAAACTTCAATGCGCCGATATCACCCGGAAGTACGCTTCTAACGATGTCGTTTTTGCTCCCCGCAAAATCTCGCTCGAAGAATTGCCAAGCCTGATCGACGGCGTTTTTATCGCCCTGCACGGCCGCCCCGGCGAAGACGGACAAGTACAAATGTACCTCGACGCCATGCATATCCCCTACAACGGCTCGGGAGTAACCTCATCGAAAATCACTATCGACAAACACAGAACCCTGCAAACCCTGAAAAAAAACGGGTTTCAGGTGGCCGATCAGTTGATTATCAAAAAAGAAGAATTTACCGCCGACTCAGCCAACTGCTACGCCCATATTGAAGCGCAATTTGGTTATCCATTGGTGGCCAAACCCGTCGACGACGGATGCAGCTCGGCGGTAAAAGTAATTCGCACGCGAACCGAATTGGAGGCATTCGTGCAACTGATGTTCCGCCCCCTTGGCGACGAAGGCCCTCAACAGCGAAAAATACTAAACCTTAAAGCCAAAGAAGAATTCCCGCGAAAAGACGAGATCTTATTCGAAAATCTCATTTCCAGAAACGGCGCCGGCCACTTCCTCGAAATTACCGGTGGCTTGCTCACCCATTACAATATCGACGGCACGCTGCGCTACGAAATATTCGAACCATCTGAAACCCTTGCCACCGGCGAAGTGCTTTCGCTCGAAGAGAAATTTCTTGCAGGAGAAGGCCAAAATATTACGCCCGCCAGGTTTAGTCCGAATAAATCAGTTTATCAAAAAATTGCCGACCAGGTCAAATCCGATCTCGAAAGGGCCGCCCGCATACTGGATGTACAAGGTTATGCCCGTATCGACGCTTTTGTGCGCATCTTTGACAATCAACGCGCTGAAACGCTGGTGATCGAAGTGAATTCGCTGCCGGGTATGACCCCCGCAACCTGCATTTTTCACCAGGCAGCGATCAACGGCTATAAGCCTTACGATTTTATTGACAAAATACTAAGCTTTGCTTTTGCACGCAGAGCCCGGCTGGGCGGGGGCCCGGCGCAGGCCCAATCGCAGGCGGAAGAAACAGCATTTACCAGCCTGGTACCTGATGAACTCGCCCCGGTTGACGCCATTGCGGGTTACCAGCAAGTGCAAGCAGCCGCCGAACAAGCCAAAGCAATGATGGGAGACACCGATAATACCGGCGAAAATGCCAAGAAAGAACCCTATTTCGGGCTCGAAAAACCGCCCACGCCCTTCCAGCAATGGGTGTCGCGCACACGCGAGTTTTTTACTTCATCCTATTTTTTGCGCAATTTGGGCGCACTTCTCGGATTTTTATTCGTTTTCATCACCCTTTTTTCGCTCGGATTGCGCTGGTATACTCGCCACGGCGAGTCGCTTACCGTACCCAATTTTGAGGGTATGCAAATTGATGAAGCCCAGCGAAAAGCCCGCAACCGTAGTTTTTCCGTGATGGTGCTGGATTCTATCTTCGAGCCCGAAAAAATACCCGGTACCGTCTTCCAGCAAGACCCCAAACCTTCCTCGCGTGTGAAGCAAAATCGCACCATCTATTTTTCTATTTATAGTAAAACACCTCCGGAAATTGAATTGCCGACCCTTGTTGGTAGTTACGACTTCGAACAATATGCCAAAAAACTCCGCGTGCTCAAGCTGAAGGCCGTTGTAAAAGAAAGGGTTTTTGACAGCGTGCAGGAGGAAAATACAATTCAATATTTCTTCTACGCCGATAGGAAAATTACTGACAACGACCTGCGCAAAGGCGTAAGCGTGCCACAAGGCAGTACCCTCGAATTTGTAGTTACCCAGCGACATACCGGCATGGTGGCCGTACCCAATCTGGTCTGCCAGCAATATAAAGCAGCTCACTTCCTGATTACCAGCATGAATCTTAGCATAGGCGCCGTGTATGGAGAAGTGCTCGATAATGCCTATGTGTGGAAGCAAGAACCAGAGTATGTGGATGGGCAAATGATCCGGATTGGTGAACAAATCAACATTTATCTCACCAATACCAAACCCGAAGGCTGCCCCGAAGAAGAACCCATTATTGAGGAACAACAACAGGAATAACAATTTGACACGCCGGAATTCGTCAGCTGTCTGTCAGGGCACGTCACAGGGCATGTGAAAAAACAACAATTCCCGGCAATCGTCGTTTTGAGAAAGTATCAAAAGCAACTATGATAATGAAAAAATTGTACGTCGCGCTTTGGGCTCTGTGTATGTGCTCGGTGGCAAGTGCGCAGCAATTGACGCCGCTTACCGAAAATCCCGTGCTGAAGCAGCATTATATACAAAACATGCAAGCGCGGCCCACAGAATGGCAATACAACCCCGCTGCAGCAGCCATTGAAAAAAATGCCTGCCCGATAGCGGAGGCAGGCGTAACCTATGCAGAAGCCGGCAGGCGAACCGACCAACGCGTTTTTGTGGATCCTACCAACGACACTACTGCCGTACTGCTTTGCGAAGGATGCGACAACTTGCAATTCGGCGCCGCTGTAATTGTCAAAGACTCGCTCTATTATACCGCACACAACGATGTAGTAGCAGGCAGGGATACGCTGGAAGTCAAATTGTGCAAACCCGACGCGTCGGTCTGCTATGATTCCATTTCCTATTATTTTGTGGCCAAACGCGCAGGCCGCAATTATTTCCCCCCACGGGTTAACCTCGACCAGGAAGAATTGATTACCCTTGAAGCTAATAAAGACTTGCTACCGGGGGAACTCACTTGCAATACTTTCGTGGATTGTGCCGACAACTACCAGGGCCGCGCACAGCGATACTGGTTTACCGACTATTCCGCCCCCGACTACCGCTTTGTGTACGAAGCTTCGCGTTATGCGGGTACCGATTCGGTATGCCTGGCTTTATGCGACGAATATGCCGTTTGTGATACGTTTCACTATGC
>JAEUUQ010000563.1 GCA_016787505.1 Saprospiraceae bacterium
ATAAATATCTGACAGTAGTCATGATACCTTCGGCATCCCATTCTATTTCGCGGAAGCCGATGCGATAATGGTCTACTTTAAAAGGCTCGGCATGGGGGTCGATTTGAAAAAAACACGAAGGCGTGAGATAAACCGTTACCGATTGCCGGCGAATGACCTTATCGACGTGGTAATGTCCTGTAAAAATATGGATGGGAAACGGAAATGCCAAAAATAAACGCCATACTTCCTGCCAATTAACAAGCGCATAACGCTGATCCATGAATGGCACCCCCGCCAGTACGGGGGGATGGTGCATAAAAACGACTAATTCGCCCGTGGCGGAAGCCAGTTGCTCTTCCAGCCATAACATCTGCTGGGGGGATATTTCTCCGGCTACCGTATCCAGGAAGAGTAGTTTGCGATGATCTATCTCACGGGTAAAAAACAGGCAATTGTCGTGAAGCGTATGATGCGGGTAAAATACGCCGGCCAATAAAGCTGTGATATCGTGGTTGCCGCCGATAACCTCGTAAGGAATGCCCTGTGCATCCATGCAGGCTTTCACCCAGTGATATACTTGTTCGTCGCCCTCGCTATAGCACAAATCGCCGCCCAGCACCATGAGATCGGGGTTGAATTCGCGGGCAGTTTCAAGCGCGTTCAGAAAATTGGCGCGTACATCAACGCCATAAGTATCTTCACCTTCCAGCCCGATATGCAGGTCGGTAATAAATGCTATTCGCATGCGTATGTTGTGTAGTTCTCTCTAAAGCGTGAATAATAACAGGGGTTGCGCAGCTTACACGTACCTTCTCCGCACCAGTTTGATGAAAGACTGGGCGCTCTCTACCTTTTCCTCATCGATCCAGTCGTATTGCTCGGCGAGGTTCCGAAGGATGCCTTTGGCTTCATCCATGCTGTCGAATTTGTTGAGCAGCTTGAGCGTTTCATCCATTGCTTGTTGATCTTTCCCAAACAGATCATTGATATACAGCAACTTATCATTTATCGCCATTGCGCGGGTGAGGTCAGGCACCGGCCTTTCGCTCAGTTTTTCCGATAATTCTTTGGCTGTGCCGAAGCGGAAAAGCGCTTCAATTTTGGGGTTGTGGCGGTCGTTGCCGCCTGCGGTAGCCGCTACAGGCGCAGCGGGCTGCACGGGTTCGGGTGTCGGCCTTTGCTCCGGCTTGGGCTCGGGTTTGGGCGCAGGCGGCGGGGGCGGCGGCGTCTTTGCTGCCGGCTCCGGAGTGGATATTTCCCTGAGCGATTCGGGTATTTCCACTACGCGCGGCGCCGTATACGTCCTGGGCGCAGGCTCCGGCTTAGGGGCCGGCGCTTTCGCCGCAGGAGCTTCTTCCCGGCTCGTCGCTGCTGCCTCGGCGTTGCCGGGCAGACAGGCCTCGTACATCTGGCGCAGATAGCTCAACATCAGGTCGCGTTCGATGGCTGAAGGGCCGTCGTTGCCCATGCTGATGCTCTTATACAACGCGTTGATTTTTTCTAACAGGATTTTAGCTTGCTGTACATTCATGTCAAATCAATTATACCTTGTGCAAATATAAGCGTTGGGATATTCCAATTGAAGCACTAACTTAGCTTTTCGCTGCGATAGTATGCGAAGAAGTTAATTTTTTACTTAAAATGCAACTGTTTAGTGGGGTTTAGTAGGGTTGAGTAGGGGTAAAAAAACTAAACCCTACTAAACTGCCGCAGGCACTAAACCCTACTAAACAGTTACTCTCATCTAATTAGCTGCAATTTATGTTTTTAGAACCTTACTACAAAGGACACCGCAACGGATGGATCGAAGTGATATGCGGATCAATGTTCTCAGGTAAAACCGAAGAGCTCATCCGGCGACTGAAAAGAGCCAAAATTGCCAACCAGAAAGTGGAGATTTTCAAACCGCAGATCGATACGCGCTACGACGAGGCAAAGGTGGTGTCGCACGACGCCAACTCGATCCACTCCACGCCTATTGCCCATTCGAGCCACCTGCTCACGCTGGCCGACGAAGTGGAAGTGGTAGGCATCGATGAAGCCCAGTTTTTTGACGAAGAACTGCCCCGCCACTGCCAGCAACTAGCCCTCAAAGGCGTGCGGGTTATCGTGGCCGGTTTGGATATGGACTTTATGGGCCGCCCTTTCGGGCCTATTCCGCATCTGCTCTCGGTAGCCGAATACATCACCAAAGTACACGCCATCTGCCAGCATTGCGGCAACCTGGCCACGCATTCCTACCGATTGTCAGGGGGCACGGACACCGTCGTATTAGGCGAAAAAGACCGCTACGAAGCCCGTTGCCGCTATTGTTACGAATTAGGCGAAAAACTGGACAAATAACCGCTAAATCTCTTTCATGCCAACCATACTTGTCACCGGCGGCTGCGGCTATATTGGCAGCCACACCATTGTAGACCTCATCGACAACGGCTTTGATGTCGTGTCTGTCGACAATCTCGTGAACAGCAGCGAGGATATTCTCGAAGGCGTATTCGCCATCACGGGCAAACGCGTAGTCAATTACCGAGTCGACTTGTGCGACTACGCCGCCACTCTGCGCATTTTTGAGCAGCACCCCGGTATCGCGGGCGTGATCCACTTTGCAGCATTGAAATCGGTGGGCGAATCGGTGCAACAACCCTTACGTTATTTTCACAACAACCTGAACAGTCTGCTCAGCATCATATCCGCTATGGAAAAATCGGGCGTACCACACCTCATTTTTTCATCGTCGTGCTCGGTGTACGGCAACGCCAAGGAGCTGCCGGTCACCGAAGCCACCCCCATCGAAGAAGCAGAATCGCCCTATGCCCGCACCAAACAGATGGGCGAAGCCGTCATTCGCGATTATTGCCGCACTTACCCCGCTTATAATGCCGTGATTCTGCGCTATTTCAACCCCGCGGGCGCCCACCCCAGCGCGCGCATCGGCGAGGCGTCCAGCAACCCGGCATCGAACCTGGTGCCGGTGATCACCGAAACAGCCATCGGCAAACGCCCCACTATGGAAGTTTTCGGCGACGACTACCCCACCCGCGACGGCAGCTGCGTCCGCGATTATATCCACATCATGGACCTCGCCAATGCCCATACCAAAGCGCTCCAATACCTGCTGGAAAACCGGCAGCAGGGCAATTGCGAGATCTATAACCTGGGCATCGGCCAGGGGGTGACGGTGCTCGAGGCTATCCAGGCTTTCGAACGCGTTAGCGGCCAAAAACTCAATTACCGTATCGGTCCCCGCCGCCCCGGCGATGTGATCGCCATCTACGCCAACAACGACCTGGCCGCCCAACGCCTGGGATGGTCTCCGCAATACGATATCGACGATATTATGCGCAGCGCCTGGGCGTGGGAGGGAGTGAGGTAGGGACGGTACGACTGTATGACTGTACGACTATACGACTGTATGACTGTACGACTGTATGACTGTACGACTGTATGACTTGGAGACTTGTCGGTTCTACGTCTAATATTTCGGTTTTCTTGTCGATTGTGATTTGTGTTTAGGCCGGTATCGTTTCAATTTTGGCCACATTATTTCACCTGCAAATGCATCATTACATCATGACAACCAAACTCATCCTTACCGTATTTCTGGCAAGCTGCGCCATTTTCCATATTGCCCGGGCGCAAGACAATGCCGCTAACCTCCTCGTCAAACACACCTGGGCTATCGACGAAGATATGATGTCGGGACTGGGCACGCACCAATCGCTGCCCGCCGGCACCCAAATCACTTTCAGCGCCGATGGCAACTGGCAATCTACCCAACCAATTTTTAACGCCACTAGTGGTACCTGGCAACTGAAAGGTAATGATAACCTGCTGATGCAATTTGGCAGTAAAGCCAAAAAATCAAAAGGCAAAATATTGAAGATCAACGAAAAAGAATTGTCTTTTAAAATAAAAAGACGCAGCACAGCCCATACGTATACCTGGCATGCGAAATGACTGTAGGACTTTACGACTGTACGACTGTAGGACTCGTACGAGGAGGCGATAGTCTTCCCCCCCCAGCCGTCACCTCCAAGGTTACTTCCCGGGACGTCACCTCCAAAGTTACTCCCGGGCCGTCACCCCCCCGGCGACAACCCAAGCCGTCACCCCCCCCGAATTTTTCCTCCGCCGTCACCCAAAAATCCTTACTTTTGCCCGGTTACTTGCACACAATACATGAGCAGCGCCAACGACAAGTCGAACAAAAGGGCAAAACCCAATTACCTCTACGCCGTAATCAGCGTGGCTTCGGTATTGCTGCTCGTGGGATTTTTCGGGCTGATCATCCTGTATGCCCAGCGCGTAGTGCAACTCTACAAAGAACGCGTAAACGTGCTCGTTGAACTCAAAGATGGCGTAGATGAAGCCAGTCGCGAACAATTGGCCGGCTACCTGGGCGAAATGCCCTATTTCAAAGCCGGTAGCCTGACCTATGTAAGCAAAGCCGAAGCCGCCGAGCAGATGCGCGAAACCTTCGGCGAAGACTTTCTGCGCCTCGACATGCCCAATCCCTTTTACGACGTCGTCACTTTTAACGTGCGGGCGTCGTACATGCACGCCGACAGCCTAAGCGCCATCCGGGAGACTCTGCGGGGGCTCGAAGCCGTCAACGATGTCTTCTATCAGGAAAACCTGGTCACCAAAGTGGGCGGCAACATCCGCAAAATCGGCTACATCGCCCTGGCTACCGCCCTCTTTTTTATTTTTGTGGCGATCACCCTCATCCATTACACCGTGCGGCTGGCCCTTTACGCCAACCGTTTTTTAATAAAAAATATGGAGTTGGTGGGCGCCTCTTGGGAATTCATCAGCAGACCTTATCTTTACCGCGCTATTCAACACGGCGCCCTGAGCGGCGCCATAGCTTCGGGGGTTTTGCTGCTGCTTACCGTATGGATACAGCGCAATTTGCCCGAACTGCAAACGTTGAATATCCAGACAGGCATGGGCCTTTTAGCCATGATCCTCATCGTGTTGGGCATTTTGATCAACACCTGGAGTACGTATATTGTTGTAAAAAAATATTTAACCATGCGCGTGGACGATATGTATTAATCCTCCCGCGCAGCAAGCGCCAAACCTTTTTATAATGAGCAAAAGTAACCAACCCAAGAAAAAAGTAGTCGTCACCACCTCTGCCGCCAAGCCGGCCACGCCCGCGTCAAGCCCGCGCGCCAAAGCCGCCGTAGTGAGCCAGGATCTCATTTTTGGAAAAAACACCTACCTGTGGATGCTCATCGGCGTAGGCCTGATTTTTGTGGGAATGATCCTCATGAGCGGCGGCGCCATGCCCAGCCCCGAAGTGTGGGACGACAATATCATCTATAGCTTCCGCCGCACGGTGATTGCCCCTGTTTTCATTCTGGCCGGACTGGGCGTGGAGATCTATGCTATATTTAAGAAGTAGACCATGAGTGACGACGACAGTCCCCGTCCTTCGTATGATTTCCTGGCAGGCGCCATGCTGTTGGTAGACAAACCCCAGGGCTGGACATCCTTTGACGTGGTCAACAAAATCAGGTACAAACTCAAAAACAGCCTGAAAGTCTCCCAAATCAAAGTAGGCCACGCCGGCACCCTCGACCCCATGGCTACCGGACTGCTTATTCTCTGCACCGGCAAAGCCACCCGGCAAATCGACGAATACCAGGGCCTTCCCAAAACATATACCGGCACTTTACGCCTGGGCGCCACCACGCCCTCCTACGACGCCGAAACCGACATCGACGAGACCTTTCCCATCGATCATATCACGGAGGAAATGCTCGAGTCGGCCCGCCGGCAATTCCTGGGCACGATCGCACAGGTGCCGCCCATGTTTTCCGCTATCAAAGTAGACGGACAACCACTCTACAAAAAAGCCCGCAAAGGAGAAACAATCGAAGTCAAAGCCCGCGAAGTGCGCATCGATTCCTTCGACCTCACCCGTGTAGAATTGCCCGATATCGACTTCCACGTACTATGCAGCAAGGGCACCTATATCCGCTCCCTGGCGCACGACTACGGAAAGGCCCTCGACAGCGGCGCTTACCTCACCGCACTGCGGCGTACCGCCATCGGCCCCTACCGCGTAGATGACGCCTGGAGCGTAGAACAGTGGGTGGAATATCTGGAAGAAACGTAACTGTTTAGTAGGGTTTAGTAGGGTTTAGTAGGGTTTAGTTAACTAAACATTCAGCTAAACCCAATCGCTAAACCACTTATTTATTACTGAAAAGATAAAAATCAGGAACTTTTTGTAGCGTATTTGTGTTTTTGTTTTAACTTTGTATAGCAATTCATCGCATTGCTAAATATTTGTTAAAACCGGGAAATAGCCATACTAAAAACACCCTCGTATTTGTTTAGTAGTTGTGCTGCCAAATTTCACTACACCAACATTCCCGGATAATAGCGCACGCAGCACCTAATTTCGCATAGCAACTATCATGACTCAGCCTAAAACGCCACACATAGGGGATCAACCTCTGTTTGGTGTCATAATATAGCAGGTCTTTGCCTGTAAAATTTTTTCATGGGATTATAATTTGTTAGTAGTAGGTCGTATCACATTTTAGGTCGTCGTGATACGACTTTTTTTTTGCCCACCACCGTCATATTTCAAGTAAAAAGATATCCCATCCTGATAATCCTGTAAATTCCTGAAATCCTGTGTTATTTTTGGGCGCTTAAAAGCCCACAGACGCATGATAAAAGCCTGCATATTCGACCTCGACGGCGTAATCGTAGATACCGCCAAATACCACTTCATCGCCTGGCGCCGCCTGGCCAACTCCCTGGGCTTCGACTTCACAGAAGCAGACAACGAAAAACTCAAAGGCGTGAGCCGCATGGAATCGCTCGACCTCATCCT
>JAEUUQ010000161.1 GCA_016787505.1 Saprospiraceae bacterium
GTACAGTCGCAAAGTCGTACAGTCCAAAAAAAAAGCCCCCCACCTGTCTGCTTGGTGAGAGGCCATCCCAAAAACCGATTTAAGCTTACACTTGAAAAACGGTTCTTGCGTGAATCACATACAATCCAATCGCCTTAAAAAAATCTTGCACAGCGCAGTTTTCACTGCTGCTTTATAGTTTGTTGATGATATCGCCAATAAGCTCTTACCTGTCATACGTCAATCGTTCCGATTTGTTACAATATGCGTAACAAATTAGCGGTGGACACATGGCGTATGACCGTTTTGCGCCGACAAATTCAATCTATAGACGTGTGGGAAATGCTGCTTGAAAGACCGCGCAGCAGATAAGTTGTAATATGAATACGAAAACCCGCACAATTCAATTGAATTTGCAGGCCTCTCAAAGCGATAACAAAAGTAAATAAAAAATTTGAAAAAACCTACCCTCTCCTGAATTAACTCCAGGAGAGGGTGCTTCTCAAAGCTTTGCCTTGAAAAAAGCGTAGGCTTGTATAAAAACTACACCAAATGTCAAATAAAGGCAGTACAAAATCTTCTCCCCTTTTGATGATCTGGACTGCCCGGGCGCGGACAAAACAAACGGCAAAATCCGACCCGTTGAAAAATGTTTCGTGGAAATACGTACCGTCTATCCCAGTGTGTGTTAAGGAAGACTTACAACGAAGAGTTGGGGAATTACCCCTTCTGGAAGTGTAGTCTTCCCATAGTATGTTTTGCGTCCTATCTGCGGCCTCAAACCGCTTACCCGTCAAAACGGCACGTTCACATTGCAAGTAAAGCCGTTTACCTGTATAAAGGTACCATTTTTTATTAAGCCGCGCAATTTTGGGAATTATTTTTTACATAAAATACCAAAATTCAATGCTCATTAACAGGATACCTGCTGTGTTGGGACTAATAACCCTTTATAGCTTTTTCTTTGGGCTTAAGCGTAAATGATAGTGAGAGCTCATGCGACCCCGTATTAAAGCGTTGAAAACGCTGAAATGATACGTCGTAAGAGTAGTACAGGTTGAATGTCGATATTTTGGTGCCCAATAAAATGCCCAGCGCGCCAATAGAGCGGTATGACAGGCCCGCTATCAACTGGTCTTGCATGAAGCCTGCTTTGAGGTTGACATCCATCTGGAACGGCACATCCTTGATCTGACGGAAAAGAATGGACGGTTCGAGGTTCACATTGAGGTCGGCCAGGTCAAAGCGGTGGCCTACGTTGAAGGTGTAATATTTCAGAAATGAGCCGTTGTCATTATTATTGCTGTTCGCAATATCATCCAGCCTGTTGCGCACCAGGTTGTTAAAGGTAAGCCCCACGTAAGTCCGCTCGAGATAGGCGCCATAAATGCCGATTGTGGCGTCAAAAACGCCCTTGCCGTTCAGAAAGTCGTCGAGCAGATCGTCGCCTCCCTGAAAGAAGTTATTATTGGACACATCGTTGTTCACTACCATCCGCTGGTACTCGGTGCCGAAGCCTATGCCGAGTTTAATGTTTTCCTTGATCCGGAATCGGAAAGCGGTGTTGAGCTGCACCCGCATGCGATTGAGCTGTGCCGCCTGCTCAGAAAGCACGCCCACGCCCAGGCCGAAGGTTTTTCCAATAGGCGTATTGGCAAGCGCGCCGTAGGTCTTGGGAGAATCTTCAAATCCCGTCCATTGTGCACGGGCATTTGCCTGCAACTGCAAACCCTCCTGAAATCCGGCAGCTGCCGGGTTGATAAGTATGGGGCTAACGAGATAGTGCATAAAGATGGCTTCATCTTGTGCTGCCGCCCACTTGCAAGCCAACGCCAATGCTATGAGTAGAAATATCTTTTTCATGGAAAAATCGGTTAATGGTTTATGATATAGATAGACACGAATTGGCGGGCGGTACAAGGCGCCACTAGCGCGCTTTGCACCGCCCTGTTCATTATTCTCTAAGCAGGGTAATTGATCCTTTTTGCTGAATCAAACTGCCATTGGGCGCCAGGTACTCCAGTACGTAGTAGTAGGGGCCTTCAGGCAGCGCATTGCCATTCTGATCAGTTCCTTCCCAACTGTTGTCGTAGTTGTCGGTTTCAAACACCAACTGCCCCCAGCGGTTGTATATCTCGAGGTGGTTCTGCGGCAAATCATTGATACAGAAAATGATAAACTCATCATTCGTGCCGTTGCCGTCAGGGGTGATTACTACGCGTTCGTCCAAACAGGGGAACCGGCGATCGGCCACCGTGCCCATCGTGGTGCCGCCATCAATCGACTCGCATCCGTTGGAGTCGGTCACTTGTACGAAGTAATCGCCGGGACACAGGTTGATGATCTGCGGTGATGTAGCATTTGCAGGTACATTAATCCAAAGATAGTTGTATGACCCCGTGCCCCCCGTCACTACCGCGCGGGCCGTGCCGTTGCAATCATCAGTAGCAGGCTCGGTTAGTACTTCGACGGTAATAGGTTCTGGGTTACTAACGGTAAAAGTGGCAACTCCCTGACAGTTGTTCATGTCGCTCACCGTGACGGTATAATCGCCAGGATTGAGGAACATGAGGCTGGGGCCGATACCGTTGTTGCTCCATACAAAATTGTAGGTGGGAGAGGCGCCACCGGTAGGTATGACAAGTATGCTTCCGTCTTTTACACCCGGACAAGACGCATCAAGTACGTTGGCTTGTATTTCAATAGCAGGCGGCGCCGTGGCAATAAAAGTAGTTGTCACTTCACAATTCAACCCATCTATTACAGTTAACTCATATTCTCCCGCCGGCGCATTGCTCAACTGCTGTGAATTACCTACCAGCGAGCCGCCTCTTATCCATTCGTATATCACACTGCCCTGGGCGCCGCTGACATTGGCGATCAGCAAGCCATTCGTGGCGTCTGCACAACTTACAGCAAACCCATTGTAGTTGCTGGAAGCCGATGCAGTTACCGCTAGGTCGGATTCGGTACCTACGATGTATGTACGCGTCAAGGTGTTGCCCGAAGCTTCTATGATAGTTACTACGTATGTGCCCGGCGTCACGTTCTGAAGGTCTTCTTCGGTAGAAAGGATCGTCATCGACCCCTGCGGGCGCCAGGTAAAGGAATAGGGTTCTTCCCCTCCGCTAACGGTCAGGTCGATTGAACCGTTTTCATCGCCCATACAAAGGGCATCGTTCACTGCTGCCGATTCGGCAAAAGTATTCAGCGAGATACCTTCTGTAAGCGTCAATACGCAACCGTTGTCATCCGTGATTTGAGGCACGAAGTTGCCTTCGCACAGGTTGATGATCTGCTGGCCGATGGCCTGCGTATTCCAGTTGACGGTATAGGGCGCTGATCCTCCAGTGATGTTCAGTGTGATGCTACCCGTGCAACCCACGTCTTCTGAGTCGTGAACGATGGTAGGCGTAACCACAAACGGCGCAGGTTCCGGTATCGTGACCTCGCTGGCAAACGGCGTCCCCTGCGCGTCAGTCAGGGTATAAGGTACGATACCCGCCGGCAGGTTGCTTACGTTGAAAGTACCATTTGCACTGGAGAGGGTTTGACCGTCAATTACCAGCGTATAAGGCGCCATACCGCCTCCTGCAACCAACACGAGCGAACCGTCTTCTTCACCGGCACAGGAAACGCCTGTGGGAACTACGCTGGTCGGGCCAAGTGGTATGGAGGTAACTGTAAAGCATTGCGTAGCCTGACAGGTGCTGGCGTCGGTCACTGTCACGCAATATTGCCCGGCAGTGAGCCCCGAGATGGAAGAGGTCACAGCGCCCGTGTTCCACAAATAGGAATAATCAGGGTCGCCGCCGCTCACGGTCAGCAAAATAGAACCGTTATTGCCAGATGAAGCCGTGCCGACATTGCCCGTGATGACAATAGGCGCAAGGCCCGTGATGTCGAAAGCCCCCGTTACTTGTTGCCCCTGACTGTCTGTAATCAATACGCTATACGTGCCAGGACCTTGCCCACTGAGATCTTGGTTGGTGCCAACTACTATGTTGGCTGCGTTGCGCCACACATAAGTGTACGGCGCCGTACCCCCCGTAACCGATATATTAATCGAGCCTGTGTTGCCACCGCTACATGATTCGAGTATTTCAAAAGCAAAAATTCTTACGTTTTCGCCCAGCGTGACGCACTGCGAAGTAGGGCAACTGCCTGCATTGTCGGTTACCGTTACGCAATACTGCCCGGGAGTATTCAGGTTGCTCAAATCCTGTGTGCTGAAGGTCTGATTACCAGGCCCGGTCCAACTGTAGGCATATGTACCTACCCCACCCTGTACCGAGAGATCTATGCTGCCGTCGTTTCCATTCTGGATATTGACGGGCACAATATTCGAAATTTGGATCACCCCGCCCTGCTGCGTAACCATAAAGGTGGCGTTATTCG
>JAEUUQ010000636.1 GCA_016787505.1 Saprospiraceae bacterium
TTTGCTCAACAAAGTATCAGGCGAAGATATTAAGTTCGACAAGTTCCAGCCTGTTATCTCTGCCAGCAAAGGTTATGTGATCCGCGGCGATAAGTACGAGGCCGAGGTGTTCCTGAGCGCGTTTAGCTCTTCCGCCGGCGATAAAACGAAAATCTTTGTCAACGGCAATAGCCTGCCTATCGAAGAAGGTAAAGCATTGTATACCGCCGGCGCAAGCTCTTTGGGCACCCAACGCTATAAGGTGCGTATCGATGTGACTAACCCGCTTACGAACAAAACCGACTCGTACGAGAAGGAGTTCGAATACGAAGTGGGCGAACGCTCGGTTACTGTCTCTGCCGACAAGATGAATGTGTTTTATATCGGCGTAGACAACCCCGTGTCGGTTTCTGCCGCAGGTATCTCCAGCAACGACCTCCGCGTGAGCATCAGCGGCGGCGGAGGCTCTATCAAAAAAGTGGGCAGCGCTAACTTTATCGTAAATGTAAGCCAACCCACTAATGAATGCCGGATTTCTGTAAGCGACGGCAAAGCGCTCAACGCAGGCAAAACGTTCCGCGTGAAGCGTATCCCCGACCCCGTTGCCCGACTCTCTAAGAGCCAGGGCGGCGAAATGGGAACCGGCGAATTCAAAGCCCAGGGCGGCGTAGGCGCATTCCTCGATAATTTCGACTTCGACGCTGTTTGCGCCATTCAAGGCTATACGCTGGTATTTGTGCCCAAACGCCAAGACCCCGTAGAAGTAGTGAACGCAGGCGCACGTTATAACGACCGCGCTCGCGAACTGGTAAACCGGGCTAAACCCGGCGATATCTATTACTTCGAAAGCGTAAAGGCAAAGTGCCCCGGCGATGCCGCCGGCCGACCCATCAACTCGATGGTGTTCAAGATTAAGTAATAATAGCATTCTTTGCTATATCTATCTGCAGCAGGATTGTGTCTGAATGACACAATCCTCCTCGCAGTTTAAAAGGAACCGTATTTCCAAGCCGGTTTTTTTGTTAAAGTATAATAGCGCGCTTGGTTAATCCGTTTAATGAGTGCACTTTTACATTTTAAAATCAGGAAAAGTCATGAAGATTGCTTTGAAACTACTTAGTATTGTTTCGTGTCTGCTCTTTGTCGCCGGTCCACTGGCCGCACAAATCCCCGACGACATTATGATGTCTGATGATACTCAAATCATGGACGATTCTACCAAATCGCCCCTCGACGACATCGTAGATTACAGAGCCATCAGCGACCGCCGCGTACTACCCTACGACCACGTTCGCGAAGCCGATATTTTCTGGGAAAAACGCATCTGGAGGGTTATCGACATCCGCGAAAAGATGAACCTGCCTTTTGCATACCCCGAAAGGCCCCTGTTTACGATATTGATGGAGGCCGCTATATCTGGCGAAATGACTGTGTACGGCACCGAAGACGACAAATTCAGCAGCAGCCTTACTCCCGAAGAAGTAGCCACGATGGGCGCTACAATCGATACGGTTATTACGTTTGACCCTGAATCCTATCAGGAACAAATCCAGATCGTACGCAACGAAATTAACCCGGAAGACGTAAGACGCTTCCGCCTCAAAGAGGTGTGGTTCTTCGATGAAGAAACGTCTACGCTTCAAGTTCGCATCCTCGGCATCGCTCCACTGATCGACGTGAAAGACGAAAATGGCAATTTCAAATACGAAAAACCGATGTTCTGGGTGTACTACCCCAACGCGCGCCAACTACTGGCCCGCGAACGTGTGTTTAACGTCGGCAACGACTCGGCTCCTATGAGCTGGGAAGATCTGTTCGAAATCCGCTTTTTCTCAAGCTACGTATACAAAGAATCTAACGTGTTCGACCGCCGCCTGCAAGAATATGTGCTCGGCGTCGACCTCCTCCTCGAAGCCGATAAGATCAAACAAACGATCTTTAACTTCGAACACGACCTCTGGTCGTATTAATTCGCGATTTTTGTTGTAGAGGCGCAAAATTTTGCGCCTCTACAACAAATCGCTCACTCCCCCCCTCTCTCCCTCACATCAAATACTCCCACGCCGTCTGATACTGCCCATTCTGCTCGCAATAGGCAATAAAGGCTTCGTAAAATCGATGATTCCCTATCGTCGCACTGTCGCCAATAACCACTAACTGCTTCCTCGCCCTTGTCATGGCCACGTTCATCCGGCGGTAATCGCTGAGAAAACCGATCTCGCTTTTGGTGTTGGATCGCACCAGCGAAATATACACCACATCGCGCTCCTGCCCCTGAAAACCATCGATGGTATTTACGGTGATGGGCATGCTGCTGAGTAGGCTGTCCGCAGCCAATTGTTCTTTCATGTAGATCACCTGCTCGCGATACGGCGAAATAAGCGCTATGGATGGCAGGGGCTGGTCGGCAAACGCATCTACCAGCAAATACAGGTGTTCGCATAAGATCTGGAACTCTTCAGGATTGTACCTGCTCTGGAAACTGGGCTGGGTTTTTTCTTCAAAACCGCAACCGGCTGTATCGATATAGACGACAGGCGTATTTAGTTCGATAGGCAAACGGTGATGCCGCACCTCGGGCGCAGCTTGCAAAGCGCCTTTGTAAAATTGCTGGTTGGAAAATCCCATGATGGCCTCGTGCATGCGGTATTGCACGTTGAGCAAATTGGCGTAAACGGCTTGCTCAAGACAACGCTCGATAAGGGTGACGGATAAGCCCTGCCGCTGGGCGTCTATCGACTTGACGGTAGGAGGCAGCTGAAAGGGGTCGCCGGCCAATACAACCTTGGATGCCCGTATAATCGGTATCCAGGTGGCCGGCTCCAGGGCCTGCGCGGCTTCGTCGATTACTACGGTGCGGAATTTGCGGCCTTCCAATACGCTGTGCGCCGTGCCCACAAGGGTGGCCGTGATGACTTGCGCACTGTCGAGGATCATTTCGATGAGCCGGTCTTCTAACTGGTTGGCCCAGGCGCTCAGCTCACGGGCTTCTTCCTGCAACCGCCGGCGCTCTTCGTGTTCTTCTTTGCCAAAATGCCGCCTGAACCGCCGCGCCTGCCGCCGGCATTCCGCCGCCTGTATTTTTACTTTTTTGATGTGCTTGCTTTCAGGGTGCTGCGCGATGCGCTCTTCCAGCGTATGCCTTACAATAGATTCGTCTACCCTCGATATGTTGCCTATCCGCACTACATTCAAACCTTCCGCTGCCAGCCTTTCAGTGAGCAGGTCTACCGCCGTATTGCTGGGCGCGGTGACCAGCACGGTGTTTTCGGTTTCACACAATAGTTTGATGGCCTGTACCAGGGTGGTAGTTTTGCCGGTGCCCGGCGGACCGTGTATGACGGCCACGTCGCGCGCGGCCAGGATATCGTTGACGGCGTCGTTCTGACTGGGGTTGAGCCCCGGCACTTCGACGCGATTGGTGATTTCCTGAAAAAGCGCCTGCCGCCGGCCCAACAAGATGCCGCGCAACTCTGCCAGCCGGTCTTGTTTGGCCTTTTTTACGGTTTGCAGCGCTTTCTCCATTTCGAGATAGGTGCGCTCGTCAAAAATAATATCTACCCCGATCATGCCCACCCCCAGCCAATCGGGCAGGTCTTTGCTGTTTAAGATAATTTTCATCCGGTTTTTGTCTACAAACTGGATGATGCCCGATTGCTCAGGCGCCAATACCCCCGCCTGCTGGGTAAATAAATTGACGGTTTTTCCGGAGCGGAAGTGGTCATTCTCTGCTGCGCTCGATTTTTCTACGATCACAAAAGCGCGATCCCCAATGGCATAACCCGATTTGACCACCACCACCGGATACCAGGCATAGCCCTTAGCTACCCGCTGATCCAACGGTAGTTGCTGCACCAGCCGCCGATGCTGCTCAAAGTCTTCCGCCTTTTCTATCCGCAGCAACTCACTCAGCTTGTCTATCTCCTCAATTTCTTCCTGTATCATCAATTTTCTATTGTTCAACTAATTGTCGATGAATTTTACCACTAAGGCTCAAAGGGCACAAAGTACCACGAAGACTGGTATCGCAAAGCCACACAGTCGTATAGTCATAAAGTCGCACAGTCGTACAGTCGTATAGTCATACAGTCGTACAGTCGTACAGTCGTAAAGTCGTAAAGTCGCAAAGTCAACTCCCAGCCCCTCCGAGTTGTTTCCCTGAAAACCGCGTCAACTACATGTCAACCCAAAACACACCCACTTCGTTCAAAGACCAACTCAATGCCCTGCGCAATGTGCCCCGCTTTTTTAAGGTAATTTGGGATACCAGCCCCGC
>JAEUUQ010000017.1 GCA_016787505.1 Saprospiraceae bacterium
TTATACGGTGGCACTACAGAGTTGTTTTCGCAAATTATGGCCCCTCTCGGCATCGAGTCTATTTTCATTGACCTGGGTGATCTGGATAAAGTAGAAGCCGTGATGGCGTCAAACGCCGCTATCCGCATGGTGTACATGGAAACGCCCGCCAATCCGACGATGGCCTGCGTAGACATCGCCGCGCTGGCCGCGCTGGCCAAACAACACGGCGCCTATAGTGCTATCGACAATACGTTTTGTACGCCGTACCTGCAGCAACCCTTCCGCTTTGGCGTCGATTTTGTGGTACATTCCACTACCAAATTCCTCAACGGCCACGGCAATTCGATTGCGGGTATCGTCATCGGCCGCGACCAGGAGTTGATGGCCACCCGCGTAGCCAAAACGCTGAAACTCACCGGCGCCACCTGCAACGCCTGGGACGCCTGGCTGATCAACAACGGACTTAAAACACTGGAGCTGCGCATGATACGCCATAGCCGGAATGCGATGGAGATCGCTCGTTTTCTGGCACAACACCCCCGCGTGGGGCGGGTAAACTACAACGGTCTTCCCTCCCATCCCCACCACGAGTTGGCAAAAAGACAAATGCGCGATTTTGGCGGCATGCTCAGTTTCGAGGTTAAGGGAGGCTTAGAAGCCGCAGTAGGGTTCATCAAAAAGCTGCAATTCTGCACCATGGCGCCTACGCTTGGCGACGTGGATACGCTAGTGCTGCACCCCGCTTCGATGTCGCACGTGAATATCCCCAGCGAGGTGCGACAACAATACGGCATCACCGATGGGTTGGTGCGCGTATCGGTAGGCATTGAAAATGCGGCGGATATTATCGCTGACCTGGAACAGGCCCTGGCTTGATGGCATATACGTCTATCGTATGCCGGTGCGTAGACACCCACGCCGGTATGCCGTATGCCGTATGCGCTACTTCAAAACCCAGCGATGGAAGGCTCTCAAAAAAAGAAAAGGCCACCTGCCGATGCGGATCGCTCACAATCACTTGTCCGCCGGGTTTGCACATAGCGCGAAAAGCGACGGGCAAGAATTCAAAAAAGCGTTTTTCGTAGGTAATATCGGAAGCGATGAGTACGTCGGCAGCTACAGCGGGGTTGGGGTGGCGCCAGTCGAGTTGTACACAGCTCGGTCGGCCTTCGCAGTTGAGCGACCAGTTATAGGCGGCAAATTGCAGGGCCTCTTCCAGGTAGTCGGTGAGGGTGACCGCGCCGCCCAGTTTGCCGGCGACAATGCCGGGCAGCCCAAGGCCGCAACCCAATTCGGTGACGCTTGTACCCGGGCCGATTATTTTATTTTCAATTAAATAACGAGCCAGTCCCAATGCCGAGGGCCACAACTCCGCCCAGTAGGGAATGCGCTCGTCTAATACGTCTTCATGCGTATCGCCTTTGGCCAGGAGCCGGTCGAGCAATTCGTCTACATTCATGGCCCTGAGCAGGCGAATGGGCATGTCCGCAACTTCAAATTGAAGTTCTTTTACTTCGTAACCGCTGAAAAAAGGAGAATTCATGCGGCAAAGCTAGGGGTTCCGGCCGAAATTTTCTCGTCCATCTGCAAACCCAAGGCTTTCAAATCTTCCATCAGCTGCTCCGGCTCAACAACCAAGCCCATGAGGTGAATCCCGGGTTCTGTAAGATTACCTGCCAGGTATTGTTTGATGCAGGCAGCCACAGCGAGGGCCGTAAACAAATAACCATCTGCCGCACGGGCAATGATATCGCAGGTCATGGGTTTGTTATCATGTATTCCTTCAGCCTGAAAGACCATTGCAATGCCTTTTTCAGGCGGCGAAAAATAATTGACGCCGAGGTACATGAGCCATTGCGACAAACGAAGGCCGAATCCTTTTTTTATTTTTTGTAATAAAATGATAAATGGAAAAACGAAATAATCCACCACCCAATTAAATCCGGCCACATACATCCCCATCTGCTTGAGTTGGTATGTCTCCTGCAAAGGCAAAAGTTCGCGTAAAAGCAGAGGGTAGCAAGTTCGCCGGCCCAGAGGAGAGCCGAATTCAAAGGTGAGCATGTCGCGATAACCGGCATCAGTCCACTTTCCGTTTTTGACGATTTTAGAAGTAAAATCAACCATATCGGCCACCAACTCGACTGTGGATGACGGGTTTTCAAAACGTTCGTTCATTGCCAGGGCCACATTTGCCGTATGGTATTGGTCGAAAAAGCGAGCGCCATAGCGAATAAATACCGCCGGCAAGCCGGGGTGAATGCCGGCCTGTACGATGCAAATCCGTCCTTTTGCCCGTATGGATTCTTCAAGATAATGCAGGGCATCGGGGCTATCCTGGCGCACCAGCATGTCGAGATAGTCGGCGCCGCAGGCTAGAGCGGCTTCTGCCACTTGCGGGATATATTGCGGAGTGCTGGTAGCCATCACCACCAGGTCGGTTTGGGCAAACGCCACGCGCAAAGAAGCTATATCGGAGGCATCAGCGTAAAGCGCCGAAATTGCCCTGCCGGGGAATTGCGCGCCGAGTTGCCCGGCAATAACCTTTGCCTGTTGGAGGTTTCTACCCGAGATCAAGAGGTTGGCATCTGTGTGTTGCAACAACATTTTGGCCAGCGACCTGCCCACGCCGCCGTAGCCGCCCAGTATTTGGATAGTCTTTGCCATGACTTACACATTTTTTTTCATAATAAAATCATGTTGATCCTCGTCGCCCAGCCTAAAAACGTGCGTACCGGCTTTGACAAAGCCGTTTTTTTCATAAAACCCAATCGCCTTTTCATTTTTCATCCAAACTCCCAGCCACACATATGGTAGTCCTTTTTCGCGCGC
>JAEUUQ010000176.1 GCA_016787505.1 Saprospiraceae bacterium
GCTTATACTCGCACAGTCGTACAGTCGTACAGTCGTACAGTCGTACAGTCGTACAGTCGTACAGTCGTACAGTCGTACAGTCGTACAGTCGTACAGTCGTACAGTCGTACAGTCGTACAGTCGCACAGTCGCACAGTCGCACAGTCGTACAGTCGCACAGTCGTACAGTCGTACAGTCGTACAGTCGTACAGTCGTACAGTCGCACAGTCGTACAGTCGTACAGTCGTACAGTCGTACAGTCGTACAGTCGTACAGTCGTACAGTCGTACAGTCGTACAGTCGCACAGTCGCACAGTCGTACAGTCGCACAGTCGCACAGTCGCACAGTCGTACAGTCGTACAGTCGCATCAATGCCCCGCGGGCGCCATTTTGCCTTTCAACGGCGCTCCTTTGTCCTTCACCAGCAGCCACAGTACTGCAGAAACGGCCAGAGCCAGCATACTGATCAGATAAATGACCGATTTGTCGGGTTGGTTTTTAATAAAGCCGCCCAGGCCGGAGGCCACCAACTGCGGCAATACCACCGAGAGGTTAAAGAGCCCCATAAAAAGGCCCATTTTGCGCTGGTCGACCACTTCCGACATAATAGCGAAGGGCAGGCTCACCACGGCGCTCCAGCCGATGCCTACGACGGCCATAAAAACAAACAGCATCGCATTCGATTGTCCGCCAAAATAAATCAGGGCGTAACCCAGGGCCATGATTGCAATACAAATAGTGTGCACCTTTGCCCTTCCGAAGCGTTCGGTCAACGGCTCCAGCACCAATGCCGGCAGCAAAAAACCTACGGTATTGAGCACTGCGAAAGCGATGCCGTTGGCAAAACCGATGTCGTTGTTCTGAGTGGCAGTGAGTTCTTCGGTAATTTTATACCCCATAATGATCTCCTTCACGTAGGCAAAATTGTACACAAACATCGTTTGTACACCCAACCAGGTAAAGGCATGGGCCAGGCAGATCTTCAAAAAAGCCGTCCAACTGGTGACGGTATTCACCGTGCCTGTGTCGGAAGCAGCCTGTTCGTTGAGGTCGCGGGGTTCTTTGATAAAAAACATGGGAATCCAAGAAAAAAGAAGCACCAGCACGGCGCCCATATAAATGAGCACATAATTGCTGATAAAAGCGCCGATCAGGTAGGCCAGCACCCCAAAAAGGCCGGAAATCGTTTGCATCCAGGTATAGCCTTTGGTGCGGGCCGCGCCGGCGGGCGTCACATCGGCGATGATAGAGCGGGTGGGGTTAAAGCTGACGTTGATAGCCAGGTCGAGTGTGAGGGCTACCGTGATAGCCACGCCGATCAGGCTGCCAATACCCATTTTCTCATTGATAACGCCGATGTTGGGCAAAGCCAGTAGCATCAGGGCCGCAATTGTGCCTCCTATGAGGATGAAAGGCCGGCGGCGACCGTTCCAAAACCAGACCTTATCGCTGATGATGCCGACAATAACTTGTCCGAGAATGCCTGCCAGGGGGCCCGATGCCCATACCAGGCCGATCTTGTCCAGGTCGAGGCCGTATTTGGTATTCAGAATCCAGCTCAGCGCAGCAATTTGCACGCAAAGCGCAAAGCCCATCGCGGTGGTGGGCAGGCTGAGAAGTACGTAAAAGCTTTTGGTAAGTCGTTTTTGAATGTCGAGCATGGTTTATCCGTGTGGTTGGTTTTTCCAATTTTTATACGCATTGATCAGGCCGTTGGTAGAAGAATCGTGGGAAGCGACCTTGTCTTTTGTGGTCAATTCGGGCAAAATAGAATTGGCCAGTTGCTTGCCCAATTCGACGCCCCACTGATCGAAGCTAAAGATATTCCAAATTACGCCTTGTACAAAAATTTTGTGTTCATACATGGCGATAAGCGTGCCCAGCGTACGCGGGGTAATTTGTTTTACCAAAATGGAATTGGTGGGTTTGTTGCCTTCAAAAACCTTGTAGGGAAGCAACCGCCTGATTTCCCCTTCGCCTTTTCCGGCTTGCAGCAGTTCTTCGGCGGCTTCTTCTTCCGTTTTGCCTTTCATGAGGGCTTCCGTTTGGGCAAAGAAGTTTGACAGCAGCTTGTCGTGGTGGTCGCCGAGGGGGTTGTGGCTCAACGCCGGCGCGATAAAATCGCAGGGAATTAAACCCGTCCCCTGGTGGATGAGCTGATAAAAAGCATGTTGGCCGTTGGTGCCGGGTTCGCCCCAGATCACGGGCCCGGTGGCATATGTCACCCGATGGCCGTTGCGGTCTATGCTTTTGCCGTTGCTTTCCATATTGCCCTGTTGGAAATAAGCGGCAAAGCGGTGCAGGTATTGGTCGTAAGGCAGGATGGCTTCTGATGCCGCGCCGAAAAAGTTGGTATACCATAAGCCGATCAAAGCCAGCAAAACCGGAATATTGCGCTCCATAGGCGTGCGTTTGAAGTGCAAATCCATGGCATTAAACCCTTCGAGCAGGTGTCTGAAATGTTCAAAGCCGATCGTACAGGCGATAGATAGTCCGATGGCCGAGGTAAGCGAATACCTGCCGCCCACCCAGTCCCAGAACTCGAACATATTGGCCGGATCGATACCGAATTCAGCCACGGCGGCGGCATTGGTAGAAATGGCCACGAAATGTTTGCTGACGTGGCTTTCGTCGCCGGCGTGACTCAAAAACCAATTGCGCGCACTGAAGGCGTTGGTCATGGTCTCCTGCGTGGTAAACGTCTTGGAGGAAATCATAAACAAGGTCGTCTCAGGCTTGATACGCTTAAAGGTTTCGGCAATATGCGTGCCGTCGATATTGGACACAAAATGGACCTGCATGCCCGGTTGCCAGTAAGGCCGCAGGGCTTCGGTGACCATCACCCCTCCGAGGTCGGAACCGCCGATGCCGATATTTACGATGTCGGTAATGCGCTGGCCGGTATAGCCTTTCCATTCGCCCGACAGTAAATTATTCGAAAAAGTCTCCATGCGGTCGAGTACCGCATTGACCGCGTGCATCACGTCTTTGCCGTCTACCACCACCGGCGTATTCGAGCGGTTGCGCAGGGCGGTGTGCAACACGGCCCTGTTTTCCGTTTCGTTGATCTTATCGCCGCTAAACAGCCGTTCGATGCTATCGGCTACGCGGGTTTCCTCGGCCAGTTGCAACAACAGCTTGAGGGTTTCCGCGTTGATCCTGTTTTTCGAAAAATCGACCAGCATATCTTCAAAAGTGAGCGAAAAGCGCTCGTAGCGCCGGGGGTCGTCGGCAAATAACTGGCGTATATGCACCTCGCGCATGTCCTGGGCGTGCTTTTCGAGCAATTCCCAGGCATTCGTAGTGGTCGGATTTCTTCTTGGCAACATAAGATGAAGTTTTGTGGTTGTAAAAATGGGGGAATTCCGGGAGAAAACCTGATTAATTTGCTGATTTGCTAATTGAATCGGAAGTCGGCAGTCTGTTGTCTGTTGTCGGTTGTCGGTTGTCCGTTATCAGCTGAGATTTTGCTTATAAAAAGTTTGAAATTAAAAAATATTAGCACATCAGCACATCAGCATCCCGACCTCCTTCCAGTCGGTACGGGACTCACTTCGTTCGCATTAGCAAATCAGCACATCAGCACATCAGCACATTAGCACATCAACCCGCCATTGACTAAGTTCAACCCCGCAACTGACAATAGTCACCCGGTTATTTCGCGTTATTTATGTATAATTGCTTAGTGAGTATTAACAAAATATAGCGGCCATGTTCAAAAAGATCTTAGTTCCCATCGATTTCTCGGAAACTGCCCGGGCGGCCTTGCAATACGCCATAGAAGCGAGCAAGCACTGGAAGAGCAGAGAAATCCACGTGATCCACGTATTCACCCCGGAAGTGCCGGGCGATTCGCTGGTCATTCCGAGCGTGGAGTCTTTTTTGCAAGCCAAAGAAGAAGCCCTGAAAGATTTTGTAAATGGCGTAGAAAAACCCAAGGGCGTACGCGTCAGCAGCGAATTGCTCATAGGATTTCCTGCCGACATCATCACCGAGCAATCTCCTGATTACGAACTAATTGTGATGGGCACTACCGGCGCAAGCGGGTGGATCAACCGCGTATTCGGCAGCGTATCGATAGCCGTAGCCCAGCGCGCTAAATGCCCGGTGTTGTTGATTCCCAACGACAGTGTGTACCAGGATCTGCGCCACATGGTCTTTGCCTGCGACATTCACGCCATCGACAGCGATGTGGTCGACTATTTAAAAAACATCAACAGCGAGATAAAAACCACGCTGCACTTCGTCCACGTGCGCTCCGAAGAAACCCCGGGCGCTTTCGAAGACGCCAAAGAACAACTGCTGGCCGATTTGTTCAAAACGGGCGAACCTCCTTTTAGCTTCGAAATCAACGAAGTAGATGAAAAAGGTCAGTCCATTGCCGAGGCCATCAGGGATTACGCCGACAGTCACAAGGCCGATGCTATCGCGCTGGTCACTTATCACCGGGGCATCTGGGAGCAATTATTTCACAAAAGCCAGACCAAGCAAATTGCCCAGCATACCCGTTTGCCGCTTTTAGTGTTCCACGCGGGTGACTAACAGGCAATATACGCGTCATAATTGTCGTTAATTCAATTTTGAACATAAAACCGACGCTCATGTTTGAGATCTTCAAGGACAAAAACGGAGAAAAATTCTATTTCCGCCTGAAAGCCAAAAACGGCGAAATCATTCTATCCAGTCAGGGTTATGCCAGTAAAGCCACCTGCAAAAGCGGCATCGACTCGGTGAAAACCAATGCTGCCGACGCTGCTAGTTTCGAAAAAGTAGACAGCGATAGCGGCAAATTCTTTTTCCGCCTGCTGGCCAAAAACAAGCAAGTCATCGGCACGAGCCAGATGTACGGTACCAAAGCCGGCAGAGACGGCGGCGTGGAGTCGGTGATGAAAAATGCACCGGGCGCCGAGGTGAAGGATACCACGGTAGAAGCATAATGGACCGAGCTGGCGAAAAGGCGAGGGGGCGCCCCTCCCCCTCCCTCCCTCTCAAAATAGTCTCCCTCGTTCCTTCCCAGACAGAACTCCTCTGCGATCTGGGCCTTCGCGACCGCCTGGTCGGCGTCACTAAATTTTGCGTACATCCTCACGGACTTACACGCGAAAAAACTATCGTCGGAGGCACCAAAAACGTCAAATTAGAGGTCGTAGCAGCCCTGCAACCCGACCTGATCATCGGCAACAAAGAAGAAAACGACAAATCGCAGATCGAAGCGCTGGCCGCTCAATTCCCCGTGTGGATCAGCGATATCTACACGCTGGAAGATGCGCTGAAAATGATTGCGCAAATAGGCGCCCTGACCGGCGCCAGCGAAGCGGCAGCCGATCTCATTACCCGCATCCGCGATGCTTTTGCGCAGCTCGAAAAAAAGCTCACCGGCGTACCGCGCCAACGGGCGGCCTACTTCATCTGGCGCAAGCCCTACATGGCCGCCGGCGCCGACACCTTCATCGACCACATACTCCAACTGGCCGGCTTCGACAACGTCTTCGGCCACCTCTCCCGCTACCCCGAAATCACGCCCGAAATGCTGGCGCAAGCCGCCCCGCAGGTCATCCTGCTCTCTTCAGAGCCCTACCCTTTCAAAGAAAAACACCTGACAGAACTCCAGGCGATATGCCCCGATGCCGCCATTCGCCTGGTGGACGGGGAGATGTTTTCGTGGTATGGCAGCCGGTTGGTTGCGGCGCCCGGGTATTTGGAGACGGTGCGACTTTGAGACGATGCGACTTTACGACTTTGCGACCGTGCGACTTTGCGACTCGCGACGAGGTGTAATCTTCCCGAGGCACGAGGGAAGGTGACATCTCGTCGCCTGCGGAGGTTCGTTTCGACTCCGCTCAACGAACGGACTACCGACAACAGGCGTGGTAGTTCAGGAGGTGATTTTAAGATCACCTCCTGAATTTTCTCCGCAGTATTTCCCTTCTGTGAAATCCGGCTAATCAGTGGAATCCGCGATTCAGACTACGGTATCAGAATCAC
>JAEUUQ010000211.1 GCA_016787505.1 Saprospiraceae bacterium
GGTAACCGCGATCCGCGGGGTATAGGCATGGCTCCCGGCGCTGATATTTATATGTTCAACGTGAGTACCTACCCACATATTACCAATGCCATCGATCACTTTTTGGAATGGGGGATAATAGTCACCAACACCTCTTACGGCGAAGCCTGTGGAGGCGCATACAGCGCTTCGGCCCAGGCGCTTGACCTGCAGGTGCTGGCCAGGCCTGAACTCATGCACTGCTTTTCGGCAGGCAACAGCGCTATAGAAGTATGTAATAATCCCTATAGCGGCATGATAAGTGCCCAAGGTACCCGTTACGGCAACATCACGGGAGGTAGAAAAGCTGCAAAACATACCCTGGTGGCCGGCAACATCTACTACAACGACAGCCTGCGCTTGTCGAGTAGCAGGGGCCCCACCTACGACGGCCGTATCAAACCCGATTTATGCGGACAAGGACAGGAAAACTACACCACTGCTTCGGGAGACATCTACCAATGGGGGGGCGGCACCTCTGCTGCTTCCCCCATTTTGGCAGGCGGTGCGGCCGTTTTATACCAGGCGTATGCCGAAAATAACAATGGTGTCATTGCGCCTTCCGGGCTTGTCAAAGCCCTGATGCTCAACACCGCCGAAGACATCGGCCGGCCCGGCCCCGATTACGACCACGGTTGGGGGCGCCTTCATTTGGGCCGCGCTATTGAATCCATTGAAGAACATTGGTATCTCAACGCCTCAGTGAGCAATGGCGCCCAGCAATTTCATTCAATCATAGTGCCTCCTGGGACGGTGCGCCTGCGCGTGATGGTGTATTGGCCCGACCCGGCCTCCTCTCCCTTATCGGCCAAAGCCCTGATAAACGACCTCGACCTCAGCATATTGCCGCCCAGCGGCCCTGAACAACTACCGCTCGTACTTAGCCGTCATGCGCACATTGACAGCATTACCAAGCCCGCTTACCTGGGGCGCGACCGTGCCAACAATATGGAGCAAGTGGTTATCGAACAGCCTGCTTCGGGGCTTTATACGGTAAAAGTAAACGGTTATCTGGCGCCGCAGGGGCCGCAGAGCTACTATCTGGTGTATTATTTCGAGCAAAATGAAATAGCTGTTACCTATCCAGCCGGTGGAGAACACTTTGTGCCCGGCGAAACCGAGACCATACGCTGGGATGCCGTGGGTACCAGCGGCACATTTGCCATTTCTTATTCGCTTGACAACATGGCGAGCTGGCAAACGATATCGAATAACGTGCCGGGCAACCGCCGTCATTATAACTGGATCGTGCCCAATACAGTTACGGGTAATGCGTTTATTCGCGTAAGCAGAAACAGTCTGACCGGGCAATCCTCATCGGGATTTACTATTTTAGGCGTACCTGTCTTTCAGGTACAAAGCGCAGGCCTGCAGCAAGCGCGTATATCCTGGAGTCCCGTGCCAGGCGCCGGTCATTACACTGTGTATGGGTTGGGAAGCAAGTATATGGAGCAAATCGGGGAAACCGCAGATACCAGTTTGACTTTTCCCATTGATGCCTGGGAGGCTAAGTGGTTGAGCGTGGACGCCGGCCTGCATAGCGGCGGCGCTAGGGGGCTCCGTGCCATTGCCCAGAAATACGTGCACCAGCCTTGTGAGGCCAGCGTGAGTATTCACTTTCAATTTGACAATCACCCCGGCGAAACCTATTGGAAAATTTTTAACGGACTTGGCGATGCGGTGGCATCGGGGGGGCCTTACGGCAATAATACGCCGGCTTCCACGCTGATAGAGACCGTATGTTTACCTCTGGGTTGTTACCAATTGGCTGTATTTGACAGCTACGGCGACGGCATGTGCTGTACAAGGGGTAATGGTTCTTATCAGTTGAGAGGCCCCAATGGCCAGGTTTTGGGTTCGGGGGGCAGTTTTACCGCATCCTCAACCGTTAGTTTCTGCCTGCAATCATCCAATCCGACTGTCGTCATTCAGCAAATCCAGTCAGGAAACGCCAGTTGCAACGGTACGAACGATGGCTGGGCCACCGTGACAGCTACTGGTGGAAGTGACACATACACTTATATTTGGAATACCGGCGCCACGACTGCCTCTATCAGCAACCTGGCGCCAGGTACTTACACCGTTACAGTCAGTGATGGCAATAGTCAGGCGGTGGCTACTATAGAAGTCAGCAGCACGCAGCCTATTCTGGTAAACATTGCCAAAACCTCTCCCAGCTGTTATGGTGGCAACAACGGTCTTATTTCGCTTGTGGTGAGCGGAGGAGCGCCGCCCTATACTTACACATGGAGCAACGGCGCTACAAGTCCTAACATTGTAGGGCTTATGGCAGGCGCATATTTTCTTACCATTACCGATAGCCAGGGCTGTCTTACCACGCGGAATATAACCTTGGGGCAACCTCCTCAGATTGTGTTGCAGACCAATACAACAGATGCCACCTCGGGAGAAAACGGCGCTATCGACCTGACAGTAACGGGGGGAACTGCTCCTTTTTCATATATATGGTCAAACGGCGCCACCCAGCCCGACCCTGCTAACCTTGCTTCGGGGGTATATACCGTAAGTGTTACCGATGCCAATGGCTGCCAGTCGGTGACCACAGCAGTTGTCAACAGCCTGCAAAGCGATGTTTGTATTGCCAGGGGGGCCAATACCTATTTTGAATGGATAAACAGAGTACAAATCGGCAATTTCAGTTATCAAAGCGGCAATGACGGCGGTTATGGCGCATTCTTGAACCAGACCATCACGCTTTCGCCGGGGATTAGCTATTTTTCACAGCTCAACCCAGGGTATCTGAGCAATGCTTTTTCCGAAACCTGGCGGGTTTGGATAGACTTCAATAACGACAACGACTTCCTTGATGCTGGCGAACAGGTTTTTGCTTCCATCCCCACTGCCGGTCAATTAACGGGCATGATCGTGATACCCCCCACCGTGCCGCTCGGCCCCGCAAAAATGAGAATAGCTATGCGTTATGGCTCTGCCGCTCAGCCTTGTGGGGTGTTTCCTTATGGAGAAGTGGAGGATTACAGCGTCA
The DNA here is from genome assembly GCA_016787505.1 of Saprospiraceae bacterium. Lineage (GTDB taxonomy): Bacteria > Bacteroidota > Bacteroidia > Chitinophagales > Saprospiraceae > JABWBR01. The sequence continues at coordinate 3,023 of JAEUUQ010000211.1, forward strand.
ACTTCGTCAATTTCGGAGGTGGCTTGGCGGAAGGCGCTGACGTCAATTCAGAAAATGAACAATTGCGAGCCATCTTCCCCAACCCAAGTTCGGGTATTGTGCAATTGGGCATGTACAGCGGAACCGCACAAACCATGATTGTATCCGTAAGCAATAATTTGGGTCAGCGAGTGTATACGCAAAGGACTGAGGCACAAAAAGGTGTTAATACCTTAAGCCTTGATTTACAGGCACTGCCGGCTGGACCGTATTGGGTAACGGTACAAAGCGAATCGGGTATTTATACCGAAAAACTCTTGCTGACTGCAGAGTAGGGGGTAGGTATAGAAAAAAAACAAGGCCGCCGGCTCCGGATGCTGGCGGCCCACCATATCTGTAATGAAGGAAAACTAGGTTGTCTTCGAGTAAAGCGCCGTGCTTTCACAACGCGGAGATAACCCGTTATTATATTGACCCGCCGTATGTCCAAAATGCTGCCCGGATGGAAAATATTTTTTCTTGGCGTATGACAACCATACTTGTAGATGCTTGTTATCTTTGTAGAATAAATCTAAATAAGCTGCGAAATGGACGGTACGATAGCCAAGAGCCCTGTGATGTTATATACGGAGCAAACGCCCAATCCGGAATCACTCAAATTTGTGACTAACAGGATGTTGCACAAAGGAACTGCTGATTTCAAGGAGGCTGAGCTGGCCCGTGATTGGTCGCCGATTGCTTCGGCTCTATTTGATTTGCCGTATGTAAAGGGTGTATATGTTTGCAATAATTTTGTGACGATCACCAAAGAATTCAACTACGAGTGGGAGGATATCATGCTCAAGTTGAAGGATTTCATCAAGCAGTATATCGAGCAGGGCGGCGAAATTGTGAAAGAAGGCTTTGCCGAGGCCATGATACAGCGCGAAGTAGAACGCGGTACTGTGCAGCACGGCGAAGGAGAAGGCGAACTTGCTGCCCATATCAAAGACCTTATTGATACTTATGTCAAGCCGGCTGTTGAAATGGACGGCGGCAATATTGAGTTCAAATCATTCTACGACGGCATAGTAACGGTGGTGCTGCAAGGCTCTTGCAGTGGTTGTCCTTCTTCTACGATTACACTAAAAGCCGGCATCGAAGGCATGCTCAAACGCATGGTGCCCCAGGTGAAGGAAGTGGTGTCGGAGATGGGATGATGGGAGATTTACCATCCGCCTGAAGCGCCGGGCGCCTCGGCCTGTACTACTGCGTGAATTAGCTGTGCAGTTATGGGCTTAGCCGCGCCAATTTGCTCTCCTCTATCATCAAAAATCTCTATTTGGAGTTCTTCGGCAAAACTTTTTGCCAGGTCGCCCATAGAGCGGGCGTATTTCTCGCTTTTTCCCAGCGCCATAAACAAATCGATTACACCGGCGCGGATCATCTCGTATTTATCGAATTGCATCAGGAGTTGGCGTTGTGATTTGCCTTGCGATTTCTGGCCGATGGCGCGAACTTTTTCGCGGAGCACCTCGGCAGAATACCCCAGGATTTCTGCCCGGTGTTTCCACCAATTGTTGGCCTGACCGCCGTTGCGCAATTCATACACTTTGAGGTGTTGGCGTTCGCAGGCTTCCTGGCAGGAAACCTGGCCCATTGCCTTAACCAAATCCAGTACCACCATTACTTGTTCTTTGCTCAACATCTCAGGGCCTGCAGGCTGTTCTTCCTGCGATTGCAACCACTTTGCGTATTTGAGTTTGACTTTGCTTTTTGAATGCAAGGCAATCAACTTGGCCAATTCCACGCTGAGATAATAATCTTCTATGATCGTGCTGTCAGCCATTTTGCGGGGGGCGTAATCCTGCATTTTTACAGGTTTCCTGATGCCATCCCTGAATTCAAAAATGTCTTCCAACCACTTGCGGATATTCTGGGCGTAATTTTGGCTCCCCAATTCCAACACCTGGTGCAAATTGGTGGCCGTCACTACCTTTGTTCCTTTTTTGCTGACTAATAATTGGAGATCCATCATCAATAAATTGTTGATTTACAATTCAAAGATATACAAAAAGTTTTCTTTTGTCAATACTTGAAACAAATATTTTTCAACAAAAAGTAAATTATTTTTATCTTTAAAAACAATTAATACTGTAAATTATTGATTAATAGTACTTTAATTTTTAAAACAAAAAACACAAAACCAGGCAATCGGGTGATTTTCAATTGCGAATACATCACCAAAATAGTGAAGCAAGGCTAAGGTTAGCGGTAAACGCTAACCCAACGTTAGACCTCGAATAACTCCATTGCAATGCGGTCGGCGATGAGCTTGCCCGGGCGGGTAAGCCGAAATACTTCGCCTTCCTGTTGCACGGCGCCCTGGAGGATAAAATCGCGGATGCCTTTCAGGAATAGCTGCTCAAAACGCGGGCCAAGCGCCCTGATCACATCAAGCCGGCAGCCCCAACTGGTGCGCAGGGAGATCATCACGTATTCGTTGTAGCACTGAGCGGCAGTCAGGGTTTCTTTTTCAAACAAATCGCCTTCGAGTCGGGATATCTCAGTGGGAGGGTTGATAGAAAGCAGAGCTTTGATGTATTTGGCGTTATTAGCCACGTTCCACTTGCGTTGCCGGCCGTTGAAAGAATGAGCCGAGGGGCCGATGCCCAGATAAGTCGCGCCTTGCCAATAGCTCGCATTGTGGCGACTGTAAAAACCAGGGCGCGCGAAGTTGGAAATTTCGTAGTGCTCGTAGCCTTCGGCTTCCATGATGTCCATGAGCATTTCAAACTGCCTGCTTGCCTGTTCTTCGTCAACCGGCGGCGTTTTGCCTTTTTGTACAAAAAAATCTAATGCCGTTTTGGGTTCTACGGTGAGGCAGTAACACGATAAGTGGGGAATGCCCAGGTCTGTGAGCGTGCGCACATTGGCCTCCCATTGGGCATCGCTGGTAGTGGGAGAGCCGTAGATCAGGTCGACAGTGAGGTTGCCGAAACCGGCAGCAAGCGCCTGCTCGATACAAGTGCGCGCTTCGGCGGCATTGTGGGCTCTGTTCATCAAGCGGAGGTCGGCCTCGGCAAACGACTGCACGCCGATGCTCAGGCGGTTGACGGGCGTGTGGCGCAGCGCCTCCAGTTTGGCCGCCGTAAGGTCGTCGGGGTTAGCCTCGAGGGTTACTTCGGCGCCGGCTGCCACGGGATACCATTGGTATATGGCGTCAAACAGTCGTTGCAATTCGCTTTCGTCCAGTAGCGAGGGCGTACCTCCCCCCAGATAAATGGTTTGCACTTCTTCGCCCTGTAATTCCTCGCGCCGCCATTCCAGTTCACGAAGCATAGCCTCCAGCAACGCGTCTTTCTGCTTCAGGGAAGTAGAAAAATGGAAGTTGCAATAGTGGCAAGCCTGTTTGCAAAAGGGGATATGGAGGTAAATTCCGGGCATATGGTTTTGTTGTCGGTTCTCCGTTCTCTGTTCTGACGGCCAATAGTCGTAAAAGTCGTAAAGTCATACAGTCGTAAAGTCGCCCCCTCGCCCCCTCACTCCATCAGGGATTTGCAGGCATCGTAGAGATCGGTCCAGCCCTTGCGGGTGCGCAGCACCGTTTCGAGGTATTCCTGCCACACCTGCTTGTCTTGCACGGGGTCTTTCACAATAGCGCCGGTGAGGCTCGCGGCCAGGTCGCCGGCCTTGAGGGCGCCGTCGCCGAAGTGAACGGCCAGGGCTTGTCCGCTGTTGATCACAGAGATTGCCTCGGCGGTACTAAGCGTACTGGAAGGCGATTTGAGCCTGGAGCGGCCGTCTTCGGTTTTGCCGCTGCGCAATTCGCGGAAAATAGTCACCAGGCGGTAAATTTCCTGTAAGGGGGCGGCGGTTGCGGGCAATTCGAGTTGCCGGCCCAGTTTTTCCACCCTGCTTTTCACAATTTGTACTTCTTCTTCCAGCGTAGCGGGCAGGGGCATCACCACGGTATTAAAGCGGCGGCGCAGGGCGCTGGATAGTTCGTTGATACCTTTGTCGCGGTCGTTGGCAGTGGCTATGAGGTTGAATCCGCGGCTGGCGTCCACGTTCATATTTAGTTCGGGTACGGGCAGCGATTTTTCCGACAGCAGCGTAATGAGTGCGTCCTGTACGTCGGAGGGCAGGCGGGTGAGTTCTTCCACGCGGGCAATTTTGCCGTCCTGCATAGCGCGCATCACGGGACTGGGCACCAGGGCGTTTTCGGAGGGGCCTTCGGCAAGCAGGCGGGCGTAGTTCCAGCCGTAGCGCAGCGATTCTTCGCCGGCGCCGGCGGTGCCTTGTACCAGCAACGTAGAGTCGCCGCTGATGGCCGCGGCCAGGTGCTCCGACACCCAGGTTTTGGCCGTGCCGGGCACGCCGATGAGCAGCAGGGCGCGGTCGGTAGCCAGGGTCGCCACGGCTACTTCAAGGAGGCGGCGTTGGCCGTAGTATTTGGGCTCTATCTCCGTACCATCAGCTAACGGACCTCCTATGAGGTAGTGCACGACGGCCCAGGGCGACAGCCGCCAGTTGGTAGGGCGCGGGTGCTTGTCGGCTAGCGCCAGGGCTTCTAGCTCGTGTGCGTAGGCTAGTTCGGCGCGCGGGCGCAGGATACCGCTAATGTCGTCGTACATGTTTGGGTAATTAAAAATGAAGAATTAAGAATGAAGAATGGGTGGAGTGTAATGTTCTATTTGTCATTTTCCTTTGCAGATTTTAGAATGGCAGTGAGTATTGAAATTAATTCTCCGGCATCTTTCAGGATGGAATCGAATTCCGTTTCGGTAATGTAATCAGTTTCGTTGAGCAGCCGAAGCCAATAGTGCGTCTCTCTGGCTTCTTTTAAAGCGATATGCAATTTATTAATAAAATCCTTCTTGGTTAGCGCACCATTAGCTTCTTCGGCATTAGCGCCTATAGAAGTACCACTTCGAACGAGCTGTTTTGATAAAACATATTCCGACTTGGTTTCTCTCAAATAACGACACAGCTTCACTATTCTCACCGCAAAAGCAAAAGATTTGATCAAAATAATATTCTCACGCCCCCCCTTCATTCTTCATTATTAATTTTTCATTTTTCATTTCCAAAATGTCTCACAAGATAGAAAATCAGCGGACTATCTCCCGTGCAGCAGGGTAATTTCCTAACTTTGTCCCCATTCTCGTTGTTGTATCCTATACCAGGCCAAACCAGTTGTTGTATGCAGGAAATCAAGCCCTACCAGCCGACCAATAAAGTGCGCATCGTCACAGCGGCTTCGCTGTTCGACGGCCACGATGCAGCCATCAATATCATGCGCCGCATTATGCAAAGCTCCGGCGCCGAGATCATCCACCTGGGTCACAACCGCTCGGTGCAGGAAATTGTGAATACGGCCATCCAGGAAGACGTGCAGGGCATAGCCATCACATCGTACCAGGGCGGCCATATGGAGTTTTTCAAATACGCCTACGATCTGCTCAAGCAACGCGGCGCCGGACATATCAAACTCTTCGGCGGCGGCGGTGGTACTATCCTGCCCAAGGAGATCGATGAATTGCACCAATACGGCATCACCCGTATCTATTCGCCCGACGACGGCCGCAAGATGGGCCTGCAAGGTATGATCAACGACGTGTTGCAGCAATGCGATTTCCCCGTGGGATTTAGCGCCAATGGCGAACTCAAACACTTCCAAGAAAAAGACCCCCACGCTGTGGCCCGCCTTATCTCCGTAGCCGAAAACAACCCCGGCTATTTTGAAAAAGACGTAAAACCCGCCTTAACGCACGCCGACAAGATCACGCCGGTACTCGGCATCACTGGCACGGGCGGCGCCGGCAAGTCGAGTATGGTCGATGAATTGGTGCGCCGGTTTTTACTCGACTTCCCCGACAAAACGATCGCCGTGGTGTCGGTGGACCCCTCCAAACGCAAAACCGGCGGCGCTTTACTCGGCGACCGCATCCGCATGAATGCCGTAAACCAGCCCCGCGTGTACATGCGCTCGCTGGCTACCCGCCAGAGCAACCTGGCGCTCTCTAAACACGTGCAATCGTCGGTTGAGATCCTCAAGGCCGCCGGCTACGACCTCATCATCCTCGAAACCTCCGGCATCGGGCAGTCGGATACCGAAATCGTAGACCACTCCGATGTGTCGCTGTATATCATGACGCCCGAATACGGCGCCGCCACGCAGTTGGAAAAAATCGACATGCTCGATTTTGCCGATATTATCGCCATCAATAAATTTGACAAACGCGGCGCCCTTGACGCCCTGCGCGACGTGCGCAAGCAATACCAGCGCAACCACCAGATGTGGGACAAACCCCTAGAAGAGATGCCGGTGGTGGGCGCCATCGCTTCGCAGTTTAACGACCCCGGCACCAACCAACTGTACATCAAAGTCATCGGGAAAATCGTAGAAAAGACGGGCGCGCCCCTGCAATCCGTTTTCGCCCTGTCGAAGGGCATGAGCGAGAAGATCTATATCATCCCGCCGGGCCGCACGCGCTATCTTTCTGAGATCTCTGACAATAACCGGCAGTACGACCGCTGGGCCTTGCAACAAAGCGAGCAGGCGCGAAAACTCTATGGACTGCAACAAACGCTGGAAGCGCTTGGGGGCAAAAACGACTACGCAGATACCCGGGCTGCGCTGACAAAAGTGTACGAAGAACGGAAAAAAGACCTCGACGGCAACTGCCTGCGTTTCCTGGAGGGCTGGGATGCCCGCAAGAAGGCCTACTCCGCCGACGAATACGTGTATCAGGTGCGCGGCAAAGATATTCGCGTACAAACCTACACCACCTCGCTTTCGCATACCCGCATCCCGCGGGTGGCGCTGCCCAAATACCAGGATTGGGGCGACGTGCTGCAGTGGTCGCTGCAGGAAAACGTGCCCGGCGAATTTCCGTATACCGCAGGTGTTTTTCCGTTTAAACGAAAAGAAGAAGACCCCACGCGCATGTTTGCCGGCGAAGGCGGTCCCGAGCGCACCAACCACCGCTTTCACTACCTCTCGGTCGGCATGCCTGCCAATCGACTTAGCACGGCGTTCGACTCGGTGACGCTCTACGGCGAAGACCCCGACCACCGCCCCGATATATACGGCAAAGTGGGCAACTCGGGCGTAAGCGTGTGCTGTCTCGACGACGCCAAAAAACTGTATTCGGGTTTCGACCTCTGCGATCCCCGCACCTCCGTGTCAATGACCATCAACGGCCCCGCAGCCACGATCTGCGCCTTCTTTATGAATACGGCCATCGATCAGCAGTGCGAGCGCTATATCCGCGAACACAACCTGCTGCACCTCGTCGAAGCCAAACTCAAAGAACGCTACGACGACAGGGGATTGCGGCGGCCCACCTACATCGGCGAACTGCCACAAGGCAACGACGGCCTCGGACTGCTGCTGCTGGGCCTCACCGGCGACCAGGTGCTCGAACCCGCCATCTACAACGAACTAAAAGCCAAAGCGCTGTCAGCTGTGCGCGGCACCGTGCAGGCCGACATCCTCAAAGAAGACCAGGCCCAAAATACCTGCATCTTCAGTACCGAATTTTCGCTCAAACTCATGGGCGACGTGCAGGAGTATTTCATCAACCACAAAGTGCGCAATTTCTACTCGGTATCCATTTCGGGGTATCACATCGCCGAAGCCGGCGCCAATCCGATCTCCCAGTTGGCCTTTACCTTGGCCAACGGCTTTACCTTTGTGGAATACTACCTCTCGCGGGGTATGCACATCGACGACTTTGCGCCCAACCTTTCGTTTTTCTTCTCCAACGGCGTCGATCCCGAGTATGCCGTGAT
>JAEUUQ010000224.1 GCA_016787505.1 Saprospiraceae bacterium
TTATTTTGAAGTGCCCGAGCCGTTTCAAGTGCCCGAAGAAGTACTGACAGCGCTGGGGCAGCAGGGCGTTCAAATGACGATTCCAGCCGGTGAATATGCGGTGGTAGCCTCCAACGGCTATCTGGAGGTCGTATTTTAAGATGAGAAACTGTTTAGTAGGGTTTAGTGCCTTCGGCAGTTTAGTAGTGTTTAGTAGGGTTTAGGTAAGCTAAGCATAAATCCTACTAAACCCTACTAAACAGTTACAAAAAACAAAAAAATTAAGCTATGAAAACCTGGCGTATGGCGCGTTATTGCCTGGCAGTAGCGTGGACCCTCTTGTTGACCAAAATGGCGGTGGCAACTCCGGCGGACTCGACGCTCGCGCAGATGTGCAGGGAGATGTCGATTGAACTCAACGATGCGCTTGCCGGCTACCGTATGCAATGCGTACAATTGGATGCCCGTATGTCAGCAGTTGACAAGCTTATCAACGAGGCCGGGCGGTCGCCCCAGTTGGAGGAAAAGCACATCAGGGCCTTGTTTGAAAAAATACAATTGATGGAAGAGCGACGGCTGGCTAGCGAAAACTACGAGGCAAACCTCACCAAAACGCGCTTTCGCAAAGGCCTGGAGTTGACCAAACTGCTTTACGAGAAAATCCTGGCGCTCGACCACCATTTTACTTCGCTGCAGACGTATCAAAACGTCATGTTGCTGTCTAACCCCAATACTTTCCCCGAATTTCAAAAAACCAAAGCCTTGCTGGAGGATCGCATGAAAAAACGCACAATGCTGAAAATGCCCGGCTTGCTCGAATCCAACCCGTTTATGTCGGCAGCCTTTTCCCTGGTGGCCTCTATTGTGGGCGACGGCGAGCCGGCAGCCAGGGAAAAAGAACTGGAAAATATAGCCTGTATACTCGACTTTACGGTGCGGATGAACAACGACCTCAGCCTTATTTATTACGAAACCGAATACCTCAAAGAAGGGAACAGAACCTTAAAGGAAGATTGCAAGGCCTTGTTTACCGATTATGTCAAACCACTGGGGTATTATACCGGGCTGGAGACCTGCCGCAAACAAGACGATTGGGAGACTGTATACGGCAAACTCGACGAATATGTGCTGAAAATGGATGGGGTGATGGCCAAGCCGGATGAGCTATCGCGGCGCGAAGCGTATAAATACCAGGCAGACCTTGAGTTTTCAGTCGATCGGCTTATTGATTTTATTAATAAATACGCAGCTTTTATTTCGCAAGGCGAAAAGTACTACCAGAAATTCCAGGTTATCGTGTCGAGTTATGCCAATGAAGAAGTTTGCTCTTCACGGCTCCCCAAACAATTCGGCGACCTGAAACGCGATATTGGTTTTTCTATCGAAAAATTCAACGAGTCGTATAATATCGCCGAAATAAAAGGGTCGAGGATGAAAGATTTGTTGTACGGTTATTCCAATTGACGACGCCATGCAAATTCCATTCCATAACCCCTTGTTTCAGTCGGCGGCACTGTGCCCGGTTTTTCTGAAAGTCGAATTGGGCAATCCCCGTCAGCAATGCCGCTTTTTCGGCATTTGCAACGTTCAGCGAATTGCGCCGGAAGATGCGGCGATTTTCAAACCGCCCAATGATAAAACCGCTTTGGCGGTAGTGAAGTGGAATGACGGCCTCTCGCCCTGGTTATTCCTGCACAATGGCATGACTCCCATTGCGAAGCAGCGCTTTTTTGGAACCGATACCTTTTTGGTCGAAACCGATTTTGTGTGTCAATTGCAAGTAGGGATATCTTTTGCTGATACCAGAGAGATTACCATTAAAGCCGGATACTATCCGATTGAAATGAGTTCGGAGGGGGTGAGGGTGTTTTTTTGAAAATTGTTCTCTGTTGTCGGTTGTCGGTTGTCAGTTGTCGGTTCTAAGAAACCGAGAACCGACAACCGAGAACGGACAACGGCCTAAAACTTCGACGCGCCTTCATTGGCATCGTTGTAACGCTTGGTTACTTCGTGCCAATTGATCACGTTAAAGAAAGAATTTAAATAATCGGCGCGGCGGTTTTGGTAGTTGAGATAATAGGCGTGTTCCCACACGTCGACACCGAGCACGGGAGTACCTTTGGCATCTACAACATCCATCAGGGGATTGTCCTGGTTGGGGGTAGAGCAGATGAAGAGTTGGTCTTTGTCATTCACGCAAAGCCATGCCCAGCCCGAGCCGAACCGCGTCATGGCGGCATTGGTAAATTCCTTTTTGAAATTTTCGAAAGAACCGAAATCGCGATTGATCGCTTTATGAATATTCATGCGGTCGCTAGGTTCTCCGCCGCCGTCGGGTGACATGAGCTCCCAGAAAAGCGAGTGGTTGTAGTGCCCGCCGCCGTTATTGCGCACTGCCATGGGGTATTGCGAAATATTGGCTAGGATGTCTTCGATACTTTTGTTTTCCATTTCAGTGCCCGCAATAGCGGCATTCAGGTTGTTGACATACGCCGCATGGTGCTTGCCGTGGTGAATTTCCATGGTGCGAGCGTCAATATGAGGTTCCAACGCGTCAAAAGCGTAGGGTAGTTCGGGAAGTTGAAAAGCCATA
>JAEUUQ010000299.1 GCA_016787505.1 Saprospiraceae bacterium
GTAAAGCTCATAAAGAGGATATCGGTGAAGTCTTTTACCGTAACGTCCATGCACACTTGTTCGCCAGTGCAGGCCGATTCAGTAGAAAAACTAACGGTGGGCTGAGCCATCACCGCTGCTTGGAAGGCAAAGCCTACCACCAGGAGGGCAAGAATTTTTTTCATGTAAACCATAAATTTGGGACTAACAACTGTTATTTTCATGGGAATAGGTAATGCTGTTTAGCAGGAGTCAAAAAATTAGCGTTCCAGGGAAATAGCCAGGTTAATTTCGTGGGTGCTTCCGGCAGAAGGACCGAAGGAACTGAAGGAATAGTCAAAACCATAGCCGATGCGGATGGTATTGTCAAATCCGACGTTTTCGCCCAGGGCAAATCCGGCTTCCATGTGGAAGTTTTTTCCAGTAGAGATACCCGTGCCGAGCCAAAGGCTGTTGGGCATTTGGTAGCGCAGGTTGATGTCTGCATTTATCGGCGCGTTGGGCGCGTATTTTATCCAAATAGAAGGTTCGAGAAAACCGTCATTGCGAAGGAATTTATAAAGACCCAGCATGCCATAGAAGTGCTGGATGCGGCGAGTGTAGTATTCGCCGTTTTCATCCTGGAAGGTAAGATCGAGGCCGATGACCTGGGGTACGGAAATACCTGCATAGAAGTAGTCTTCATCCCAGCTACCTCCATCGAGCATTTGATAATAGTAAACGCCCAGGCCTACATCCGGAAACAATTGCGATTGGTTTTGGCTGCCAATCACGTCGCCATCATCGCGAAGAGTGATCTCAGAAGCTTTTACCCGGTATTGCACCACGCCGGCGCTGAGGGCAAACGACAAGCCGTTATAAGTAGGGTCGCTGGTGACAACGCCGCCGATGCGCCCATATAGCCCGGTGAAGCCGGTGGGGCCCGTAGCGTCATTGATGATCTGTCCGCCTGCAAGCAGGGTGACGCCGCTGCGGTTGACGTTGATATAAGAGCCGCGTAGAATTTGCGTGCTTGGCGCTCCGCTGAGTCCGACCCACTGCTGTCGGTGCGAAACCCCGAAAGTGAGGTTTTGGTTGTAAGCGAGAAAATCGCTTTCCATAGCAGCCGGATTGAGAACGACTGCATTATCGCGATACTGCGTAAAAAGGGACAGCTGTTGGGCTTGAATGGATTGCGAGGCAATACACAACAGAGTAGCAACTAATAGATAGTAAGTGCGTCCAGTCATGGGATATGATTTTGACGTAGCAAAGTTAGCAAAAATTAAACATCTTCTTTTCGGTTGGTCTTTCAGGGCATAATTATGCCGCAGACACGACACACGTATCGGGTTATTTGAGCTGTTGTTGTTGCCCTCTAAACGAGGGGAGGCTACCAATAGAGATGAGAACCCACTATTTTAACACCATCGGCATTTCAACAACGGGTTGTGAAAAGCGAGCCAAAGTTAGAAGATAACCTTGTAATAAGACAGCATACCTTCAACAATTTTATGATCTCGACCCCTGATTTAGTAAATGGCAATTCTTGGTGGGCGTAAGGAGGTTATTTACGGGTATGCGGAATTTTAATTTGCTGATGTGCTGATAATGGGTTGTGGGTTGTGGGTTGTCGGTTCTTCTTATCTGCATATTATAGCTCGCACCGCCAAGTTTTGGGCATGACCTAAGCTCGGGGGCGAGCTATAATACCGTAAAGCCGGAAAAGTTATGACTATAACTTGACGGTGTGCGGTATAGCACATCAGCACATTAACTTTTTTATTTCCGGAATCTTATCCATCGCCGCCTGATATCCGATGTCGAAGAGCTTTTCGTATTGGTTAAACTGGAAAATATTGAAAGCCTGCACCCGCTTTGGTTCAATTACTACCTGGCACATCTGAATGCTGGCGTTTGTATTAGATAAAATAGACAATTCAAAGCAGCGGGTAGCGATACCGATGATGTTTTGTACGTTTTTGGAGGCGGTTTTTACATGCGGAATCACGTTCACCCCTATGAGTATATCAGAATGAGGCAGAAGTGGGGCCACCGGCATATTGTTGAGCAGACCGCCGTCAACGTACCAATTGCCGTTAATTTCTACCGGTTTGAAAACGAGCGGAATAGAACACGAAGCCATGACTACTTCCGACAAAATGCCTTCGCCGCGCATTTCGCATTCGCCTGAATTGAGGTTGGCAATGGCTACGAATAAACGCCGTTGCAATTGGCCAAAATCATCGTGCGGAATAATCGCTTTTAACTGATCGCGCACATAAGTCAATTTTGCCAACCCATTGAGCGGCAGCCCAATTTTAAATAGTTTGAGCAGGCTGCTGTCTTTTACGAATTTCAACATCTCTTGTGGCGACTGTCCCGCCGCATACAAGGCGCCGACGAGGGCGCCCGCACTCGCGCCCGATATCGACTCCGGGTAAATGCCGTTTTCAGCTAATGCCTGAAGCACGCCGATATGGGCAATGCCCCGGGCGCCGCCACCTGATAATGCTATGCCAATGCGTTTCATAGTGAACTGTGAACTGTGAACTGTGAACTGCTCCTTGATCGGTTCACAGTTCACCATTCACTCAATTTATTACAATCCTGGTTGTGTATTTATCTGTTCCGCTGCGGAAAGTCAATTGATAAACCCCTGGGGCTACATCGCTCAAATCCACTTGCCTGCGCAAGCCGGGTTGGTCAATCCGCAAAATAGTCCGGCCCGTGTTATTGGTAATCACTACTTCGTCGAGATCTACTTCGCTTTCTATGGTGAAAAGGCCATTTGACGGATTGGGCGATGCGGTAATTTTTCCTGCCAGCACATTTTCTTCCACACCCGTGATCAGGTCAATATCTGCGATATAACGGGGTAAGATCTGGTAGCCTTCCGTAAAGGGCGCCATATTGTCAAACTGGCCGCCGATACCGGTCAGGTTAAAGGGGCCGTCGGGGGCTGGGGCGCCGAAAATATCGACGTCATTGTCGATACGCATACTGAAGGTGGTGGTTCCGTTGGTTACATCTACGGTAAAGCCGCTGCCTGAGTTTGTCCATTGGCCTGGGTTGACCAGGGTCAGGTTGGTAATGCGAACGAGGTCGGATTCTGTATTTTCGTTTAATGTCGTTACCACGTCGGCAGCTTGCAGGGCATTTCCGCTGGAGACGAGTGCGATTTCATCGGCTACGATCTGGGTTAGGCCGTTGAATTGTGTAACCGTACCCCTTATGATTACCTCGTCGCCTTCTGCTACGGTATAGGTATCAAGCGTTGTGCTAAATACGCCTATACCGCCGGTATTGTCGATTATCGTAAACTGTACGCCGGCGCCGCCGCGTTGGTCAACGCCGTAGACTATACCTTGTAGCTGGCACACCACGTTGAGCGAATCGGCTACGCCGTCGGCGTTCACAGTTCTTACTGTGGCGATATCATAGGCGGGATAAGTGGCTTCGCATTCTATCATCACATTCACTGTGGCCGTATCGCAGCTCAGCTGATTGCAAACGCGGTAGCTGAAGCTGTCTTCGCCGCAGAAATCCTGCTCGGGGATATAAGAAATGGTGTTATTGGCTGAATTGACCGAAGCGGTGCCGTTGGCCGGCTGGCTCACTATGGCAAAAGTGACCAGATTGCCGGGCAGCAGGTCGTTGGCAAGGGCGTTGATAGTTAGAGCCTGATTGACCTGTCCCATAGCGTTGTCATCGGCAGCGATTACAAATTCGGGAGCTGTAAGAGAATAAGTCCCTAACGGGAATGGTTGTGCGGCCTGGTCGTTGGTAGTCGTATTGTCAAAAATATCGATACCGCTGAAATACCAATGCGACAGCGCAAACGTATTGCCGTCGGGGCCGGTGCCGCTAACGCGGTAGGCCCAGCCGTCGAGGTATTCCCAGGGTTGGCCGGTGCCGTCTACGTTGATATCGCCGAATACGTCGATCACTTCGCTGTTGTAAAAAAGCTCGACTGCGTCGTCGCCGTTGACATTGCTGGCTAGTCCGCCGTCGTTAAAATCGGCTGCAAAGCCGAAGAAGGCCACAAAAGCCGCGCTGTCGTTAGTCACATAAATAAAATCGCCGGCAGAAACAGATACGGCAGGAAAGGTATATTCCTGTCCGTTGCTGCCTAGTCCGTTATTAGCCGAGCCCACACCGTAGGCGCTCAGGTCGGCGATGTCATCGAGTGCGTATAATTCAAAACCTTTGGGTACGCCGTTGGGCAGCGGACCGTCGAATACCCCGGTTAACAGCAAAGCCGGGTCGGGCGGGTTAACGCCTTGAACCGTGATAGTGCCCTGCATCATAGCGGGATGTATGTCGCAGCGGTACTGATACGTGCCGGGCGTATTAAATGTAAACGAATAGGTCCAATTTGCGCTGGAAGCGCCGCCGCTACCGAAACTTTCGGGGTTGCCCGGGAAAGTGGTAGTCGTGCCGTTCACATTGTGAAGGCCGCCGCCGTTGGTCCAGGTTACCGTTTCGCCTGCATTAATCGTGAGACTAGCGGGTGCAAACGAGAAATTTTGAACCGACACGTTGTGTTGCGAGGAGGCAGTGAATACTGTCGAGATCAAAAACAGAAATGGGAGTACGTGATTCTTCATAATCATAGAAATTGAGTGGAGCATGCAAATTATGATATTGCGATTAGTATTGCCTAACTTTTGACAAAGTTTCAACAAAAATTGGCTAAAAAGTGCAACCGACAAAAAAAGTTGCGCCAAACTTATTTTATACATTTTTTAATGATTTGTCAATCAAAACATAAGGGCTAAAAACACCGAAAAAATAATACTACCTTAACATTGGGCATTTAACTTTGCACTGGGAATTATTTCACCAAACTCAATTAGTTTATGAAAAAAGTCAACACTTTCAGGCTTTTGCTCGCTTGGGCAATAGTCCCACTTACCTTCATTGGAGTAATGGCACAAGGCGTGACCACTTCTTCGATGCAGGGTAAAATTGTAGACGCCAATGGCGAACCGCTTATCGGCGCCAATATCCTGGCGGTTCACCAGCCATCAGGTACCAGCTACGGAGATGCTACCGACGTACAGGGCAACTATCGCATTCCCAACATGCGCGTAGGCGGTCCTTACAAAATTTCGGTCTCATACACCGGTTATGCCAGTACTGAACTTGACAATGTATACCTGAGATTGGGCGAGGCGCTCAAACAAAGCTTTACCCTACAGGAAACCGCTATTGAACTTTCCTCTGTAGTGGTGTCTGCTTCATCTCGCGTAGCCGGACAAGCGGCGGGCGCCAGTACGCAAATTACGGCGGCTGAAATTGATGTAATGCCTACGCTCAACCGGAACATCAACGACTATCTGAGGCTGACGCCGCAGTCAGGCGCTTATGGCGATGGTTCTACATTCGCAGGCGTTAACAACCGCTATAACGCTATCTACATCGACGGCGCGGTAAACAACGACGTTTTCGGCCTGTCAACTTCGGGCACCAACGGGGGCCAGACCGGTATTTCACCGTTCAGTATCGATATCATCGACCAACTCCAGGTTGTTATTTCTCCTTATGACGTAACACTCGGCGGTTTCGCCGGCGCCGGCATCAACGCCGTTACCAAATCGGGTACCAACAAATTTGCCGGTACGGCTTACTATTTTATGCAAAATGAAAACCTGGCAGGTAAAACCAACGGCGTGTTGGCAGACAGGCTGGGCATTGAGCGCACCAAGCTGGCTGAATTCAACCAGCGTTTGTACGGCCTTTCGATCGGTGGTCCAATTATCAAAGACAAGTTGTTTTTCTTTGCTAATGCGGAAATACAGGACGACGAAACGCCTATTCCGTTCGAAATTGAATCTTATACCGGCAATTCCACACCTGCCGATCTTGAAGATCTGCGCAATCATCTCATCAACGAATACGGCTACGATCCAGGTGGATTTCGTTCTACTGCCGACGAACTTAAAGGCCTCAAGATTTTCGCTAAACTAGACTACAACCTCAGCGAAAATAACAGATTGACCCTTCGTCACCAATATACCAAAGCAGAGCAGTTCGATCGTTTTGGCGGTTCTCCCAATACCATCAACTTCTCGAACAACGGTATTTTCTTTCCCAGCATCACGAATTCAACCGCACTGGAATTGAATTCTCGTTTTGGCGCCGGCGCATCTAATAACCTTATTTTGGGTTATACCCGCGTTAACGACGACCGCGACCCGTTGGGCGGCGATTTTCCTTATGTCTTTATCAATGACGGAACGGGTACTATCCGCCTGGGTAGCGAAGAATTCTCTACTGCTAACGCGCTCGATCAGGACATCTTTACGTTGACCGACAACTTCAAGCTGTACAAAGGCAACCACACTATTACGATCGGTACGCACAACGAATTCTACAGCATTTACAACCTGTTTATCGGTCAGAACTATGGTACTTATCGCTTTGACAACCGTGCCAATTTCATTAACGGCGTAGCGGCTATCGAATACGACCGCGCCTATTCACTGGTGGATGAACTCACCGGCGATGGCTCTGCCGCAGCCGCTGAATTCAATGCCATGCAACTGGGCTTGTATGCACAGGATGAATGGACGATCAGCAAAAAATTAACGGTTACCGGCGGTTTGCGCGTTGACCTGCCTATTATTACTTCTGATCCTACCGAAGACACTTATCTCAACGACGTAGCGCTCCCCAAAATGCAGCAATTCTGGGAAGTTGCCAATGAGGTAGAAGCAGGCAAAGCGCCGGATGGTCAGATTATGATCTCTCCGCGTCTGGGCTTCAACTATGACTTACAAGGCAACAAGAAAACCGTTCTTCGCGGCGGTCTGGGTATCTTCACCAGCCGTATCCCGTTTGTATGGCCGGGCGCTATGTTCAACAACAACGGCTTGACTTTGGGCCGCGTAGACGAAACCAATGCCGGCACGCCGATCTTGTTCCAGTCTGACATTACCAAGCAATATACCAACCCGAACTTCTCGGTTCCCTCCGGTCAGGTCGACTTGTTTACCAAAGACTTCAAATATCCGCAGGTATTCCGCGCCAACCTTGCTTTAGACCAGGAATTGCCCGGCGGTATTTTGGCTACGCTCGAAGGTTTGTATACCAAAACCCTCAACAACGTACTGTATACCAACATCAACGACGATCCTACGCTGCGTTTCAACTGGTCGGGTGTTGATGATCGCCCTACTTATAACAGGCGTGTGGTTGACGCAACGTACAGCGCCGTTTACGTAGGTTCGAATACCAATGAAGGCTACGGTTATAACATCACGGCTTCTTTGGCCAAACGTTTTGATTTTGGCTTGAATGCTTATGTGGCCTACTCTTACAACGATGCCGAAGCCGTTAACGAAGGTACTTCTTCGCAGAACTCTTCGCAGTGGCGCGGACAGGTGAGCACCGACGGTCGCAACCATCCGCTGTTGGGCCGCTCCGACTTCGCCCTGGGCCACCGCATCCTGGGCTCTTTGAGCTACAAACTCAACTGGAATAAAGGCGAAAATGCCGCTACCACTTTCTCGCTGTTCTACAACGGCCAGTCGGGCACGGCTTATTCCTATGTGATTGGAGGCAGCAGCGCCAACGCCCGCAACCCGAACAACGAATCGGGTAGCACCAGCGCCAACCGCAGCTTGATCTACATCCCCGCTCAGCAATCTGATATCGTATTGGTTGACTACACCTCTAGCGGTGTAACCGTAACGGCTGCCGAGCAGTGGGAAAACCTGAACGCCTTCATCGAAAGCGATCCGTACCTGAGCGAAAATCGCGGTCAGTATGCTGAAAAGAACGCTTCATATGCGCCATTTAGCAGCATTTTTGACTTTGCTATCCGCCAGGACGTAGGCTTGAAAGTTGGCGGTAATACGCACAAACTCCAGCTTTCGCTCGATATCTTCAATATTGCTAACCTCCTCAACAAAGAGTGGGGTACGATATACATCGTTCCGGGCTCGCAGTTCAACAACTTCGAATTGCTTCAGTTTGAAAGCTACGGCCCCGATGCGCAAGGCGCCAACACTGTACCGCGCTTTTCGTACCGTTTGGGCGACAACACCGAAAAAGACGCATATAACATCGCAGGCGTAGCTTCGCGCTGGCGTATGCGTTTTGGCGTGCGTTATATCTTCAATTAAAATGGTGATGGAGACGTAAAATTTTGCGTCTCTACCGTTTTGTTTTACATGAAGGCGGCGCCTGTTATCACAACAGGCGCCGCTTTTGTATTTTTGTA
>JAEUUQ010000313.1 GCA_016787505.1 Saprospiraceae bacterium
GGTAAAAGGTTGGGTAACGGGCACTAATAAAGGCACATACCAGGGACAAGCGCCTACGGGCAATAGCGTAAAGGTGGCCTGGCTCGGCCTCTACAAACTCAACGCCGAAGGCAAAATTCAGGAAGGCACTGTCGAATTTGATACAGCAACATTGAGCAGCCAGGTAAAAGGCAATACTACTTCTTCGAACAATTAGGCCACTGAAAACATAATCGAAGCCAACCCTGAATAAACCTTTGTTGGTGAAAAGCCGCTGGGAGTACCTTTTGAGAAACCGGCGGCAATTTTTAAACCGAATTAATGTCCAAATATCATGTCAAATCAACTCAGCACCGTTCAACACATCTATTCCTGTTTCGCCCAGGGCGACGTGCCCGGCATACTGGCCCAATTAGCCGACGAGGTTATATTTGACAACGGCGCCGATGCAAAGGTCGTCTCCTACGGCGGCGAATTTAAAGGCAAAGAAGGTGTAACCCGCTTTTTTACCAATCTAGGGACTACAACGAAAACGACCTATTTCGAGCCGTTTAATTTTAGAGAAGAAGGCAACAAGGTCATCAACGAAGTGCGTCACGACGGCCAGGTCAGTGTCACCGGCAAACCATTCAGCGTTACCGTCCTTTTTACCTGGACGTTTAACGATGCCGGCCAAGTAACCGGTTGGAAGAGTACCGGCGATTTTTCGAGCCTTAATGAGGCGTACCTGAACTGAGACTGTCAGACTATCAGACTGTCAGACAATTAGCTACAAAAAAGTCCAATAGTCTAATAGTCCAATGTCGTCAACCTAATTCTACTATGTCACTTTAAATCAGATATACGGCTTCTACCAATATATCGGCCCTCCAAAGATTATTTAACCACAGAGTCACACAGAGTTGCACAGAGTTTCCACAGAGCGAGCGTTACTATGACTCTGTGCTCCCTCTGTGTAACTTTGTGTAACTCTGTGGTTAATAAATATCGCTATGGTGATTCCTTGTACACGAATTGTATGCAAAATTTTAAAGTGACAAAGTAGTATTAAGCCGATTATTTCACCACAGCGTTAAACGGAGTAAAACGGAGTGACACGGAGTTTTTTATTTTATGCTGTGTGCACGATGTGTGCAGTCCGTTTAACGCTGTGGTAAAATATTCTCTTTAATTTGCCGACATTAATCGTACAGCCCAACGCCTTTTTAATGTGCGATTGATTACTTAATAATAACTTTCGACATGAAAAACGCTATTCTTTTTTTGTTCACCTTGCTTTACCTCAGCTCGTGTATGGAAACGACAAATAGCAGTTCGAAAGCATTAACTAATGCTGAGCTCATCGCCGCTAACAAACGCCTCGTGGAATACTGGATTTACGAGGGTTGGAACAACAATCGCAATATGGAAATTATTGATTCTGTGTTTGCGCAAGACTGGCATGACCTGAATCCAATCCCGGGAACGCCTGATGGCATAGAAGGAGCAAAATATTTTGTAGACGTCTATAGAAAAGCGCTGCCCGACATCCAGTTTAAGATAACGCATATTGTAGCAGAACCCGATTGGGTAACGTTTCGATTTACTGCAGAGGCGACCCACCGCGATACGCTGCTCGGCATCCCCGCAACGGGAAAAAGAATAACAACCAGCGGAATTGTGATGCACAAAGTAGTGAACGGTCGTTTTGTCGAATCGGTAAACGAGATAGATCTACTGGGCATGTACCAGCAAATGATGGGAAAATAATTTTTTGATAAAAAAATACTGCCATGCCCAAGATAGGTCAACTCTTCCAGAATCCCGCTACCGGTGAGCGGGTAGAGTTTCTGGAAACCGGTCGCGAAACGGGAGGGAAATACGTGCGCTTCAAAGCGACAATGCCTAAGGGCAAAGGTTTTGAAGTAGCGCATTTCCACCCGTTTGGCGATGAAACCTTTGAAGTTTTGTCGGGTACCCTGAGAATAAAATTGAACGGCAAAACGCAAAAAATATCGAAGGGTCAATCCATCGTATTGCCCAAAAACCAGGCACATGCCCACTGGAATGCCGACGAAGAAGAATTGGTTGTCGTGCAAACCATATCACCTTGCCTCGATGTTGACCAATTTTTGGAGAACCTCTTCGGATTGGCCATGGACGGCAAACTGGACAAGACTGGTCGGCCCGCCTTTTTGCAAGTGATGCTTTGGATCAGATTATTGCAAAATAAAACATACCTGGCAACCATACCAAAATGGGTGCAGGACGCACTGTCTGTTTTATTGTTTCCGCCGGCCCGCTTATTGGGCTATCGCGCTTTTTATGAAAAATATACAGCGCGATGAGGAATGCGTGGGGTTACTTGCGGTTCAACCACCAGCCCAGCCATACCCCGACCAAACCCCATTGTGCTACCGAATCAATCAGGTAACCCAGCGATTTTGTTTCAAACCATACGCTGTTCAGGTAAGGAATAGTAAAATAACCGATCAAGCCTACGGCAAGGGAGCTTAGCAATACCGTCGAAAGGGGGCGGTTTTCAATTTTTAGCAGTAGCCAGACCAGCAAAAAGGCAGAAATAATATCAACTGCGAAGCCCCTGAACATGCTCATGCCCATCGCCATGTTCAATGACTTGTGGTAGCTGATATGTGCCCAAGGCT
The DNA here is from genome assembly GCA_016787505.1 of Saprospiraceae bacterium. Lineage (GTDB taxonomy): Bacteria > Bacteroidota > Bacteroidia > Chitinophagales > Saprospiraceae > JABWBR01. The sequence goes on from JAEUUQ010000313.1 coordinate 2,625, forward strand.
TGCCTGCGTTGGCTTGCATCATCGCTTGTTCTTGGTCCATGCTTGTCCCGGGCGGTACGCCGGGGAGGAAGTATTGACCTTCCTCGGTGAGGTTTTCGCTTAATGCCTGAAGTATTTTTTCCTGGTTGGGCGTATACTTGAATTCTGTTTGGTGTATGCCCAGCATAGACCAGGATAGAAATTGCCATACAAACAAAAGTACGGCGCTAACCAATACGGCGATGATCTGTTTTGTCATAACTGAAGATTTTAGATGGTTGATTAAAATTAATTCGGTTTGGCAGTACAAGATAAAAACAAAACACAAAAAACACTTTTTCAAAACAATATTTTTTAAAATATTGGCAAAAAAATGAGCACCTATCACTTCACTACCCGCTGGATTATACCCGCTACCTGCGTGGAAGTATACCGCACCCTCGAAGCGGTAGAAGATTTGCCGCGCTGGTGGCCCAGTGTGTATTTGGATGTAAAACAATTGGAAAAAGGACAACCCGGGGGTGTAGGCAAACGGGTGATGCTCTTCACCAAGGGATTTTTGCCCTATACCCTGAAATGGCAGTTTGTCGTGACACATACCGAATTCCCTTACGGGTTTTCGCTGGAGGCTGTCGGCGATTTTGCCGGCACAGGCGTATGGACCTTCCGCCAGCTCGACGACGACCAGTGCGAGGTGATTTATGATTGGCGGATCAGCGCTGAAAAACCCCTGCTCAAAAAACTAAGTTGGTTGCTGCGCCCTGTTTTTTCGGCCAACCACCATTGGGCTATGCGCAAAGGCGAAGAAAGCCTTGCGCTGGAATTACAGCGCCGTAGAGCGCCTAATAACGCCATCCGTGCCGCTTTGCCAAAGCCGCCGGGGCCTACCTTCCCGCATAATTTGACAAATAACAAGGTGCTCTAAGCGGGACTTTTGCATTTAGAGTAAAGTCCACCTAAGATATTACCATGTTTTTTTATTATTTTGCCTTGAAATGGCGATGATATGAAAATTATGTTTTGTGGCGCAGCCCGCGAGGTAACGGGAAGCGCACACCTGATCACCCTCAACGACGGTTTCCGCATATTGCTCGATTGCGGGCTCTACCAAGGTAGATCGGAAAAATGGAAGGCATTTAATTACTCCTGGTATTTTCCACCGGAAGAATTGGACGTGCTCGTACTTTCTCATGCCCATATCGATCACAGCGGGCGTATTCCCAGATTGGTAAAAGAGGGATTTACCGGCCCTATCCACTGTACTCACGCCACGCGCAGTCTTTGCGCCATCATGCTACTCGACAGCGCCAAGATACAGGAAAGCGATACGGCCTATTACAACAAACGCCACGACGAAAAGGAATGGCGCGACCCCTTATACACGGATCTCGATGTACAAAATGCCCTGAAATTATTCGTAGGGCACGGCTACGAAGCCTGGTTTAGCATTCACCCCGACGTGGATGTATTATATCGCGATGCCGGCCACATCCTCGGCAGTGCAAGCGTTACGCTGCGTATCAGGGAGAACGGCCACACGTTTCATTTCGGATTCACCGGTGACGTAGGCCGGCCCAATCGCCCCATTTTGCGCGACCCGCAGCCCATGCCAGAAGTAGACTATCTCATTTGCGAATCTACTTATGGAGATCAGGAACACGAGCAGGCGCCGCAGGAAATTGAACATTTCCTTCAAGTCATCGAGCAGACCTGCGTTAATAAGCGCGGCAAACTGATCATCCCGGCGTTTAGTGTGGGCCGCACCCAGGAAATCGTGTACATCCTCGACCAATTGGAGTCGGCAGGCAGATTACCAGATATCCCCGTATACGTCGATAGCCCCCTCGCGGTCAACGCCACCACTGTATTTGGAGCCCACCCCGAGTGCTTCGACAGTGACCTTACCGCATACCTCCATACTGACCACGATCCGTTTGGCTTTAACCGCCTCAAGTATATCAGGGATGTAGAAGAGTCGAAGGCTCTTAATAAATCTACTGAGCCTTGTATTATCATCAGCTCTTCGGGTATGATGAATGCCGGACGCGTAAAGCACCACTTGTTTAACAGCATCGACAAAGCAGAAAATACGGTACTCATCGTGGGCTATTGTTCACCCGAAACGCCGGGAGGCTTTCTTCGCGACGGCGCACAAGTAATCAAGCTGTTTGGCGAATGGAAAACGGTCAGAGCCGATATTGCCATCATGGACTCCTTCTCTGCCCACGGCGACAGGAAGGAATTGCTCGATTTTATTCAAAACCAAAAAGCGGGACTCAAAAAACTCTTCCTGGTGCACGGCACACTGGAAAAGCAGGAGGCTTTCAGCAGATATCTGCAAGCCGCCGGCTTTAAGGATGTGGTCATCCCAGAGTTGGCCCAGGAGTTCGAGCTGGATTAGGCCAAGAGGGAGGGAGGGAGTGTGCGACTGAAAGAAGTCCCGTACCGACAACGGAGGTCGGGAAGAGGGAGAGAGAGTGAGAAATTATTTCAGTTGCCTGCTAACCAATACAAAATATTCAGCAACAGTTGGGCGTTTTGCCGGGCTTCCGGCGATCCCATGCCTGTGGGTACGCGTTGGGGGCCGGCTAATTGCGAGGAAAACATCGCCGCCTCGCCGGATACAAATACCTTCCCTTTTTTTATAGTCCGGTAAGCCAGTTGATGAAGCCCCGATGCGGCCTGCCAGGGCGTATCGTCGTTAAATTGCCAGGCCACATTGGGAAGCAATACCGTGTAACTGTCGTTGAGTGCCAGCACCGATTGGGCTTGTGGGGGTATGGTAAACGCCTGCCCGGTAAAAGTAACAATCGTATCCACCCTTTCTGCCGGGGTGGCGCCGTCGGTAATCGGGCAGGATTGCAGCGTATTACTACTGCGATAAAACACTTCAGCGTTGCGCCGGCGATTGTCCATGGCAAAACCGTTGGAAAAGCCAAACCCTAGCGCTGCGGCGAGATCAGCAGCGGCGCCGCCAAAAGGCATGTGGTCGGCAATCAGGAACAAGCTGCCGCCCCGGCCTACCCATTCTTGTATGATTGAGATTTCATCGTTGGTAAAGGCCGAAGGAGTAGGCAATTGCCAATTGCCATTGGCATTTACGGGGTGCAAAGCATTGGAAATAACCAATATCCTGCATTGGGCCAGCGTAGCGCGGGAAAAAGTATCCCGAAAGGCTCTGACTTGGTAGCCGTCGGCTTCAAGCAGTTTGCCAAATGCGTAATACCGGCCGCTCAGGGTGTGAAAATTGTTGTGACCTTCGTCGAGCCATACCACCGGACCTTTCCCGATGTCAAAATGCGGATTAGGAATAGGGTAGCTGAAAGCACTGTCAGGTACCTGCTGAGCTATGGCGAAGCCGCAGAGCAGCGTGCATAGCGCTGCGAATAAGATTTTTTTCATGGCAATGGGATAGAGGCGGGCGGGAGCAAGCCCCACCCGTACAATTATAAATTTTCGCGCAAAAATGCCAGCGCTTTGGCATTGGCCTGTTCTGCAGCTACTTTGTCAAAATTGGGATTGCTGGGATTGGCAAAAGCATGATCGGCGTCAAACATTTCTATTTTTAAAGGTTTGTTGGTTGCTTTAGCCAAATTTTCGAAGTTTTTCGCCACTTCGGGGGTAATCCAGGCGTCTTTTTTAGCAAAAACACCCAACACCGGGGCCTTTAGCGGCGCCAGATCGCCGGCTTGTGTTACCGGCATGCCGTAATACATCACGCAGGCTTTGCCTTGCATGCCGGCAAGGATAGAGGCGCGCAGCGACCAACCTCCGCCAAAGCACCATCCCAGCGTAGCCACCTTGGCAGAAGACCCCACCTGGCTCAACGCCCCGGCGATAATAGCTTTGAGGTGATCTTCATTGGCTGATTCCATCAATTTGGCGGCGTCCTCGGGATTGTCGGCGACTTTGCCGTCGTAGAGGTCGAGTGCCAGCACCGTTACGTCGCCCAGGCTATCGCACAGGCGGTCCGCTTCTCTTTTAATGTGATCATTCAATCCCCACCATTCGTGAATAACAAACAGGTATTTGCCGCTGAGCGTGGAGGAACCGGAGGGCGTCACCATATAGGCGCTACTTTCTTTTCCGTCAGTAGTAGCGAATGTAAGCGGGCGCCCTTTGGGTTTAAAATCAATAGATTGAGGCGATTCGTGGGCTTTCTGGAAGCTGCTGTCTTGCGCAAATTGCTCCATACCGCTTTTATCATCGGAGCCGGACTGGCAGCTGAACAAGCCGATCGCCAGGGACAGGCATACAAAAAGGCGAATTGGTTTCATGCACTATTATTTTAATGGTTTTGCGATGTATCTTTGCGCCACTAATTTATACAAAAAAGAAATGCTAACGGCAGAATCGAAACCAATGACCTACCAGCGAGGACAGTTGTCCGACGAAACTTTGCTTGCCCTATACGAGCAACTCGTCAAACCGCGGCTTATTGAAGAAAAAATGCTCATCCTGTTGCGCCAGGGAAAAGTAAGCAAGTGGTTTTCGGGTATAGGCCAGGAAGCCATTGCCGTTGGCACAACGGCTGCCTTGCTTCCCGATGAATTTTTATTTACGCTTCACCGCAACCTCGGCGTTTTTACTGCAAGAAACATGCCGCTCGACAGATTGTTCAGCCAGTGGCAGGGCAAAGCTACGGGATACACCAAAGGCCGGGATCGTTCTTTCCATTTTGGCGCCATGGAACACCATATCGTAGGGATGATCTCGCACCTCGGCCCCCAACTTTCACTAGCAGCGGGGGTAGCACTGGCCCACAAGTTGATTGGCGAAGGTCGCATTGCGGTGGCTTTTAGTGGGGAAGGCGGCACCAGCGAGGGCGAATTTCACGAAGCGCTCAACACCGCGGCGGTATGGCAATTGCCCGTCATTTTTTTAATAGAAAACAACGGCTACGGCCTTTCCACCCCCACCCGCGATCAATATCGCTGTGAGAATATTGCCGACCGCGCCATCGGCTACGGGATGAAATCCAGGATCATCGACGGCAATAATATCATCGAAGTATACCAAACCGTACATGAACTGGCCTCCCAGATGCGCGCCAACCCCGAACCTGTATTGCTCGAGTGCCGCACCTTCCGCATGCGCGGCCACGAAGAAGCAAGCGGTACAAAATACGTTCCCAAAGAATTAATAGAACACTGGGATAAGCGCGACCCGGTAAGAAATTATGAGCAGTGGCTGATGCAGGAAGGTATACTCACTGAAACGCATCGCGACTATATCAAAAAGGCTATCAAAACAGAGATCGAAGCGGGATTAAAAGTGACATTTGAACAACCGTCGGTGCAGTCGGACGAAAGCCGCGAGCTCGCCGACGTATATGCCCCCTGGGAGCAGATCTCTACCCCGCCCGCAACGGCAGCGGCCACCGAAAAGCGCTTTGTTGACGCTATCAGCGACGGCATGCGATTGGCCATGCGCCGCCACAATAATCTCGTATTGATGGGGCAAGACATCGCTGATTACGGCGGCGTTTTCAAGATCACCGACGGATTTGTCAATGAATTTGGCAAAGACCGCGTGCGCAATACGCCCTTGTGCGAAAGCGCCATCCTGGGTATTGGTCTGGGACTTAGTCTCAAAGGCTTCAAGGCCATGGTAGAGATGCAATTTGCCGATTTTGTGACTTGCGGGTTAACCCAAATCATCAATAACCTGGCCAAATTGCACTATCGCTGGGGCCAGAATGCCGATGTGGTAGTGCGCATGCCCACTGGCGCAGGCACCGGCGCCGGGCCCTTCCATTCACAAAGCAACGAAGCCTGGTTTACGCATACCCCGGGGCTAAAAGTGGTATACCCGGCCACCCCATATGATGCCAAGGGCTTGCTACTGGCCAGCTTTGAAGATCCCAACCCCATCATGTATTTTGAGCACAAAGCCCTTTATCGCAGCGTATCGGAAATGGTGCCCGACGATTACTATACCGTCGAAATCGGCAAAGCCCGTACTGCCCGCGAGGGCGCCGAGCTGAGCATCATCACCTACGGCATGGGCGTGCATTGGGCCTTGAAAGCAGCGGAGGAAATGGGCATCGATGCCGATATTGTTGATTTGCGCACCCTGCTACCGCTCGATTTTGCAGCTATTGACGCTTCAGTGAAGAAAACCAATCGGGCGCTCGTGCTTCATGAAGACACCCTGATGGGGGGATTTGGCGGCGAAATAGCGGCCTATATTTCTGAACATCTCTTCGAATACCTCGATGCGCCGGTAATTAGGGTAGCCAGTCTGGACACCCCCATACCATTTGCTACGGAGCTTGAGAAAATATTTTTACCGGCCGACAGGTTGCGCGAGCAACTGGCCCGGCTGGCAGCCTATTGAATCAATTCTTGACGGAAAGGCGCCTTTTTACCCATAAAAGGCGCCTTTTTTTATTTGTCAGGTTTTTATCTGTCTAATTTACTTGCCTTATATCTTATATTTAATTACATTTGCATGGGTTCAGTTTTGATTGGCTAAAATCTCTCCCCCCAAGATTAGGGGAAATCTACATCCACTAAGTTCGACGGCTGCATTAGCGCTTGTTTGTAGTTTCATTAACGAACTACAAGCGGTGAATTCCTCTTTTGTTTGTATCTTTGCCATCCAAACAAAAGCAAGGTATTTATGGACTTAAAGCACCTGGTTGCCGTGAGTGGTTTGCCCGGCATTTTTCGCATGGCGGCCAACCGCGCCAATGGCATGATCATTGAAGACCTGGCCAACGGTAAAAAAATATTCGTGCCGGCTCGAAAACACCAATTTACCCCTTTGGAGTCGACCGGCATCTATATCGACAATGGCGATACCACTGAATTGGAAAAAGTATTCCAAAGCATGATGGAAAACGCAGAGAAAATGCCCCCCATCAACCCTAACGCGAGCCCTGAAGAACTTCACCGGTATTTTAGCGTGATACTGCCCAATTACGACCGCGATCGCGTACATACCGGCGATATTAAGAAAGTCATTAAATGGTATAATATCTTGGGTGAAACCGGACTTTTAACCCAAACGCCCGCGCAGGAAGAAAGCGAAACCGAAGAATAGTCTTGTCAGGTATCGCTGTAGCTGGAGCCTCAACGCTCGAAAGCTCATTCCTTCAAAGACGGAAGGTAAGGGTTGCTCAACAAAACGACTATGACTACTACAGCGATACCTCAGCCACGGCAGTTTCATTTTTTGCCCAAAGATTTTGAGCTTTCACTTTGGTCAGAACTGGAACCTTATTACGAGGAGCTCCTCAACCGGCCTGTCAACTCGGTGGCTGAGCTGGAGCAATGGATTCTCGATCACAGCGAACTCGACGCCATGATCAGTGAAGACTTCTCTTGGCGATATATCCGGATTACAAGCGATAGCAGGGATGAAACAGCCAATGCCCATTACCAGTACGCGGCCCAGGAGCTAGTACCTCAAATTACGGCCTACGACTACAAGCTCAACAAAAAACTGGCCGATTGTCACTTTCTAGAACAACTCGACGCTGCAAAATACGCCATTCATATTCGAAACGCCAGAAATACCATAGCGCTTTTTTGCGACGAAAACATTCCCCTGGTCACTGAGGTTCAGCTCAAATCAAAAGAATACGGCCGCCTTTTTTCCGAGATGACCGTAGGTATCAACGGCGTACAAATGACCCTCCAGAAGGCCGGCGCGCTGTTGGAAGAAACCGACCGCGGGTATCGCGAAACGATTTACCATAAAATAAACCAGCGCATCTTGCAGGATACCGAGAGCCTCGAAGAGCTCTTTGACGAGATGCTGCGCCAACGCCACCTCATTGCCCGCAATGCCGGATTTGATAACTTCCGCGACTATCGCTTTCAATCGTTGGGCCGCTTTGATTATTCGGCTGACGACTGCCTTCGCTTTCACGATGCAATAGAATTTGAGATTCTCCCCCTGCTCGACGAGCTCAACGAGCATCGCCGCCAACTACTCAGCTTGCAAACCCTGCGCCCCTGGGATCTCAACGTGGATACCTGCGGCCAACAACCGCTTCGCCCCTTTGATAACGCCCAGGAACTCGCCGAAAAAACCATCACTTGCCTATCGCGATTGCACCCTTATTTTGGCGAGTCTATTCAAATGATGTGGGAAAAAGGGCATCTTGATATTGAATCGCGCATGGGCAAACGCCCCGGCGGTTACAATATGCCGCTACACCTTACCGGTGTACCATTTATTTTTATGAATGCCGCCAACTCGGTGAGCGATATGCGTACCCTGTTGCACGAAAGCGGCCATGCCGTACACTCCCTGCTCACCCACGAACACCAGATCAGTTCTTCCAAACGCGTGCCCTTTGAAGTGGCCGAACTGGCAGCCATGGCCATGGAACTATTTACCATGGATCATTGGGATATCTTTTTTAATAATGAAGAACAATTGCGAAGAGCCAAAATAGGGCAGTTGGAAAACGTACTCAAAGTATTGCCCTGGATTGCTACCATTGACCAATTTCAGCACTGGATTTATACCCACCCCGACCATACGCGCGAAGCCCGCAAAGAAAAATGGATGGAAGTATTGCACCACTTTAGTTCCAAGCTGGTAGACTATTCCGGGCTTGAACACTACCTCGAGTATTTGTGGCACAAGCAATTACATATTTTCGAGGCGCCGTTTTATTTCGTGGAATACGGATTTGCACAACTTGGCGCTATTGCCCTATGGAAGCAATACCGTGAAAATCCTCAGGAGACCATTCAAAATTATATCAATGCCTTGCAACTCGGTTATACCAAACCGATCAATACAATTTACCAAACAGCAGGAATATCTTTCAATTTCTCGCGCGAATACGTGCGCGAATTGGGCGCTTTTGTAAAATCGGAGTTGATGGGGCTACTTTGAAAAGCCGGGTTACCCTCCACACTATGCTACACTTTTTTATCTTTGCCCCACAATTCTCCTGTCTGCTATGTACAAAGGAAAAAAGGTTGTGGTAGTGCTTCCCGCTTATAATGCCGCACTTACCCTCGAAAAGACTTACAACGAAATCCCTTTTGATCTGGTTGATGAAGTAATCCTCTGTGATGACGCCAGCAAGGACAACACCGTTGAGCTTGCCCACCAGATAGGGATTACGCACATTATTGCCCATGAAAAAAACAAAGGGTACGGCGGTAATCAAAAATCGTTGTATAATAAGGCACTCGAATTGGGCGCCGACGTGGTAATTATGCTTCACCCCGACTACCAGTATACTCCCAAGCTAATACCTTCGATGGTCAATATTATCGGCGAAGAGCTTTATCCCGTGGTGCTGGGCTCGCGTATACTGGGCAAAGGCGCACTGGCAGGGGGCATGCCGATGTATAAATATCTGGCTAACCGTTTCCTGACTCTCACCCAGAATCTATTGGTTAATTATAAATTGTCGGAATACCATACCGGCTACCGAGCTTTCAGTAGGCATGTACTGGAAAATATCAATTTTAATGAGAATTCGGACGATTTCGTTTTCGACAACGAAATGCTATCCCAGATTATATATGCCGATTTTGCCATTGCCGAGGTAACCTGTCCCACCAAGTACTTCAAAGAAGCCTCCTCCATCAACTTTACCAGGAGTATGCGCTACGGATTGGGCGTACTGAGGGTATCACTCAGCCATTTGCTGCAAAGACTCGGCTGGTGGCGCTTTCGCATGTACGAAAAACCGGCCAGGTAGGTTCGCTCCTGGTGTGGTTTGTTTTCTCCTATTGTTGCTGCAGGATCTTACGGGTTACATAAATAGCGGCGAGCAGTAGGGTATAAGTTAAAGTTGCAGTCATCATAAGGGCATCAGCTCATTTTTGGAAAAATTCTTCTTCTTGGTATGTAGACCTAAAGTTCCGAAAAATTGCTTTTCGGCGTTTGCCAAATGCAAAGCTGGCAATCCGGATGACAATTTATGACGAAATGCCGGATTTTTGACAAAAAAAATCGACGAACGGTATTGCGTGCTCCTTCAGCCCGAGGTTTCAACCTCGGGCTGAAGGCATCCCGGGGTTGAAATGAAGGCATCCCGGGGTTGAAATGAGGGCATCCCGGGGTTGAAACCCCGGGGTGAAAATATTATTGGCCGATGAGTTGGTCGTAGATGCCTATAATATCGGCATTGGTTTCCACAGCTTTTGCTGCATCGAGGGCAGTTTTGATGAGGGCCAATTGGCCGGCGATTTCCTGTTTGACCGCGTCGTTATCTTCTGCGTTAGAACGGCGCAAAAATTCACCACGCATTTCCACCAATGCCCTTACGGCTGCAACACGCTGCCATACCGTTTTTTTCATATCGATACCCACTGACTTTAGCTTGTCAATGGCTGCCACTATCACTTCCGGGCTGCCTGATACGGCCAAGCTCTGGTAACCGCTAAAAAAAGTAAAAGCGCTCATGCCGTCAACTTTGTCGAGCCTACTTTCAAAAAAAGGCAAATACCGGGCATCGCCACTGCTGAGGTATACTTCTCCAACGGCATCAAGCATATCGCTGTTTTCTTCTTTTTCAAATTGGCGGGCCAGCGGCAGGGCGCTTTCTTTATCCATCTGGTTGAGTAGTCTAAGTGCAGTAGACAACACATAGTAAGACTGTTCTTTTTGCATGGTTGTCTTGGCAATTGCGACGGATTCAGTATCCCCTATCTCCATCAACTTATTGAAAGCCATGTTGCGCACCTGCGAATGTGGGTCGCCGGCAGCCATTTGCCTGACAAGGGCAACGGTGTTTTCGTCCATGTCTTCTTCCAGCAAGTTTTCCATCGAAGCGGCCCGGAGTACCCAAAACGGGTCTTTTAACGCGGCTTTAACCACAGCTCTCGAATCCTTGTTTTCGCTTTCAAGCACACTCATCAGCGCCTCCATGCGATCCATAAAGCGAGGGCCGTATTTGTATTGCCATACCATTTCAGCCTCTGTTTTGTTGTCTTTGCGTTCGGCGAGTATGACTCGTTCGGCATCGAAGATGATAAAAGCGGGTTGGCGATCCACTTTATAGGAGAAAGTCTGCTCGCGTTGCATCATCACTTCGTAAACGCGTTTGGAAGAACCGTCGGTAAAATAAATATCTATAGCTATAGGCAATTCGAAAACAGCCGGCATCATATCGGGTGATTGGGTTTGGGCTACCGTGACGGTAGCTTCACTTGTGGCTGCTTCGTAGCCGTAAGAGATTTCGAGTTGGGGGTGACCTTCGCGCAGATACCATTGGTTGAAAAACCAGTTGAGATCTTCGCCCGTCACCTCTTCAAATACGAGTCGCAGGTCGTGTACCTCTGCCGCTTTAAATTGGTTGCGGCTGAGGTAAAGTTTGAGTGCGGCAAAAAACGCTTCGTCGCCCACGTGGTTGCGCAACATATGCAAAACGAGGCCGCCCTTGTTGTAACTATGGGCGTCAAACATATCCTCTTTGTTTTCGTAGCCGAAATGGATAAGGGGGTGAATGCCGCTGCTGGAGGCGTCGAGGTAGCCGCCGAGTTCTTCCCAGAGGTGGTAGTCGGCGGCGTCTTTGCCGTATTTGTGTTCCAGCCAAAGGTATTCGCTGTAATTGGCAAATCCTTCGTTGAGGGTCAGGTTGGCCCAGCTTTCGCAGGTCACCAGGTCGCCAAACCATTGATGAAACATCTCGTGGGCAACGATTTTGTCGTTGGTGAGCTCGTCGATCAATTCGCGGCTATGGCGTTGCACAAAATCGCCAAAGACGACTGCTGTGGTATTTTCCATGGCGCCCGACACATAATCGCGAACGACAACTTGTGCAAATTTGGACCAGGGATATTTTACACCCACTTTATTTGAAAAAAAGCCGAGCATTTCGGGCGTATGGGGGAAAATGGCGCGGGCGTCTTTCTCGTAGGCCGGCTCTACATAATAGTCTACATCGATACCCTCCCATTTGTCTTTCACCACCGCGTATTCGCCGATGGCCATCATAAACAGATAGGGGGCGTGGGGAAGGTCCATTTTCCAGTAGTCGGTACGGGTGCCGTCGCTATTTTTTTTAGAAGATACCAACACTCCGTTGGAGAGGGTTTTGAATTTATCTTCTACCGTAATGTACATTTCCTGGGTAGTACGTTCGTTGGGTTTGTCGATGGTAGGAAACCAGCGCGAATTCCACTCTGTTTCTCCCTGTGTCCATATTTGTCGGGGTTTGCCGGGTTCTTCCTCTCGGGGATTTATAAAAAACAAACCCTTGTCGGAGGTAATGGCTTCGCTGCCGCCGGTAGCCGACGGGGTGGCGGTATATTCCAGGTAGAGGGTATAGGTTTGGTCCCTGGTATAAGTTTTGCCCAACTGGATGGTAATAGCATCGTCACTGTAGTCAAATACCAGGGGTTTACCTTCGCCTTCCATGGTTACTTTGTGAAATTCGAAGCCCTTGGCATCAAGCGTAACTTCGGTAGCCGGATAGAAATAGGGTTTTAGCTTGAGCGTAGCTTTTCCCAATACCTTTTCTTCCGCCCAATCGAAACGCAAATCGAGTTTGGTATGCAACAAATCGTGTTCGCGCCGGGCTGTTTCGTTGTAATTGGGCAGGGTGTAGTTCAATTGGTAATCCTCCGCAGCAATACCGGTTTCTTCCTCGACCACGCCATCCCACATATCGGGAGTTACTTCCAGCGTATCGAGAGAACGTTCTTCAATAGCCACATCTTCGGTTACCGGTGCGGGGGGGGTGAGGGTAGTACTTTTCTGTGTAGTTTTACAGCCTGCCGTTAGGAGCAACAGCGCCGCAAGAATAGGAAGCAACGACTTCATAAAATATCAGATTAAAACGGGTGAATAACAAAACATCCCTGGCGACAAGGATCAGTG